>JBAZFL010000042.1:0-11082 GCA_041653455.1 Clostridia bacterium | reverse complement strand
ATCAGGCTGCGTAAAATAAACAGCGAGTATTTCATTCAATATAAAAAGAATAATGAAACAATACCATTAACCGGATTAAAGGATAAAACAGAATATTCAATGAAAATAACTGAATCAGATTATATAATTATTAAGAATAATCCAAATTCATTATGGGTTTATCTAGAAAAGCAAAAGATAATAGATACTGATGTATTATATAAGGGTTCACTAGAAACATTGAGAGGCAATGTTACATTGGATTTAAATATGCCAGATGTAGAAATTGATATGAATAGTTATAATAATCAAAAGGATTACGAACTAGAATGGGAAATAGATAAAGCGCAATATAAGAAAGCGATCAAGATTCTGCAAAAAATAGGGATTGATATTAAAGAAAGAGTATCAGGTTTGTCAAAGTATAAAAGACTCACTGAATCTGATGTTTGCCAAACTGTTTAATATTGTTTTAATACTGTGTATAAAGTAAAATTTAGTAAAGAACTAATATAGTGATAAAGGATGACAATATGGAATATTCAAGATTTAATTTTAAGACAAAGCAACAGATAGAAGAATTCTGCAATAAAAATAATATCTCTTTAGCTTTTGATGAGGATCTTTCAGTTTTAGCATCACCAGTTAAAATAGGCAGTAAAGTAGTTAAGAATTCCTTGGGAATACACCCAATGGAGGGTTGTGATGCTAATCCGGATGGTTCCTGCTCAGATCTTGCATTACGTAGATATGAAAGATTCGCAAAAGGCGGAGCAGGATTAATTTGGTTTGAAGCTACTGCTGTTAATCCAAAAGGCAAAGCGAATCCAAGACAATTACGCATCACTGAAGAAAATCTTGAGAAGTTTAAGCAAGTACGAGAACTTATAAGAAGAGAGTCAGAAGCATGTATAGTAATAATGCAGTTGACACATTCAGGCAGATTTTCTAAACCAGATGGAAAGATGGCTCCAATACTTGAGTGCAAAAATGATATTTTAGACAGGCATCAACGTTTACAGAAACTTGATGTAATAACAGATGATGAATTGGAGTCTCTTGAAGATGATTTTGCAAATAGCGCAAAACTTGCATACAAAGCAGGTTTTGACGGTGTTGACATGAAAGCATGTCATAGATACCTCAATTCTGGACTTTTAGGCGCATTTAACAGAGAAGGCAGATATGGCGGAAGTTTTGAGAATAGAACACGGTTCTTGTTGAACTGCATCGATAAAATTAAATCAGCCATAAATGATGAAAGCTTTATAATATCTACACGTATTAATATATTTGACTCTATACCTTATCCATACGGATTTGGAGTAGATAAATGCAATTATCTGCAACCCGATTTTACAGAACCGGTAAAACTTGCAAAGATCCTATATAATAAAGGGTTAAAACTTTTAAATGTAACTATGGGTACACCTTACTATAACCCGCATGTTAACAGGCCTTTTGATAACGGGGAATATATCCCGCATGAACATCCTCTTGAAGGGGTTACAAGGCTTATACAGGGAGCTGCAGTCATAAAAAAGGAAGTACCAGAACTTGTGATAATGGGTACAGGATATTCATGGCTTAGAAATTTTGCACCATATGTTGCTGCATATGTTAAGAAGAATGAAATGGCTGATATAGTCGGTTTCGGTAGAGAAGCTCTTGCATACCCGGATTTTGCAAATGACATTCTTAATAACAATACAATGGCAGTTAATAAATGCTGTATATGTTGCGGAAAATGTGTAGAACTTATGAGAGCAGGAAGCACTCCTGGCTGTGTAGTAAAGGATGCTGAAGTATATATGCCGTTGTATAAAGATATTACTAAGTAAATGGAGGTATTGATATGAAAAAGGTTGCGATAGTTACTGGTGCTGCTCGAGGAATCGGAAATGGTATAGGTTATCAACTAGCTACAGAAGGGTATAATATTGCTATACTAGATGTATTTGCACAAGAGGATGTAGCTGAAAATGTTGAAAGGATAAGAAAAGCAGGTGCAGAAGTCCTTTATTTTAGAGGAGATTTATCCAAATTTGAAGATAGAATAGAATTTGTTAATAGTGTTGTAAATCATTTTGGGCGTATTGATGTTTTGGTTAATAATGCAGGAGTAGGTCCGAAAGTCAGAATGGACATTTTAGAGACAACTGAGGAGAGTTTTGATTTCGTGTTAGGAATCAATCTTAAAGGCACATTCTTTCTAACTCAAACTGTTGCTAATGAAATGATAAAGCTTAAGGAAAAACTAGATGACTACAGACCCAAAATAATAAATATAAGTTCTATGTCTGCATATACAAGTTCCACATCAAGAGGCGAGTACTGCATATCAAAAGCAGGCGTAAGTATGATAACGAAGCTTTTTGCTGACAAACTTGCTGCATACGAAATTAACGTGTATGAGATAAGGCCAGGTATTATTTACACTCCAATGACTGAAGTAGTTAGAGCAAAATATGACAAATTAATTAGTGAAGGGTTATGTCCAATTAAGAGATGGGGTTATCCGGAAGATATAGCTAATGTCGTATCTGCATTCGTGTCTGATAAGTTCTCATATTCCACTGGTGAAGTAATAAATGTGGATGGAGGTTTCCATATACAAAGATTATAAGCGGAGGTAGTCATGAAGATAAGCAAAATAACTATAAATGACATCATATACGATTTTGTGAGCGTTAATACAGTAATAGTGGGAACTGGTGCAGCTGGATTTAATGCTGCAGACAGTTTATATGATTTAGGACAGAAGGATATCTGTATAGTAACTGAAGGCATAAAAATGGGTACTTCAAGAAATACAGGATCTGATAAACAAACTTATTATAAACTAACTCTTGCAGGAGATGGTTCTGATTCAGTGTATGAGATGGCGAAAACATTGTTTAGCGGTGGCAGTATGCATGGTGATATCGCGCTTACGGAAGCTGCATTATCTGCTAAAGGGTTTTATAAGCTTGCATCTATTGGAGTTCCTTTTCCGCATAATAGATATGGTGAATATATCGGATATAAAACAGATCACGATCCTCGTCAACGAGCAACATCTGCAGGCCCTTTAACCTCCAAGTTTATGACAGAGAAACTTGAAATACAGGTGAATAATAAAAAAATAATGATTTTTGACGGGTTTTATGTGATTGGTATTCTGCAAGAAAATGAATCTGCATATGGGCTTATTGCTATCAATGCAAATAAGGTTGATCAAGATAACTTCGGAATTACAATATTTAGTTGTACCAATATAGTATATGCAACAGGTGGTCCGGCAGGTATCTATGACACATCAGTTTATCCAATAAGCCATACAGGTTCTACTGGTGTTGCGTTCGAAGCAGGAGCAAATGGAATAAATCTTACTGAATCGCAGTATGGAATAGCTTCTATTAAATTCAGATGGAATCTATCAGGAACATACCAACAGGTAATTCCGAGATATATATCAACAGATATGGATGGAAATGATGAAAAAGAATTTCTTGATGAGTATTTTACAGATAAGGGAAGACTATTCGATTGCATATTCCTAAAAGGTTATCAGTGGCCGTTCGATCCTAGAAAAATAGAGAATATTGGTTCTTCTATTATCGATATACTTGTATTTAACGAGACAGCTATAAAAGGAAGAAGAGTATTTATGGATTTTCGAAATAATCCAAAGGGATTCGATTTTTCTTTACTTAATAGTGAATCCTATACTTATCTGAAAAATTCAAATGCTTTCCAGAAAACTCCTATTGACAGGCTTGAGCACATGAATAAACCGGCAATTGAACTTTATATGAGTAATGGTATTGACCTATATAATGAGAATTTAGAAATAGCTGTTTGCGCCCAACATAATAACGGGGGATTGGAAGCTAATATATGGTATGAAAGCAATATACGTCATCTGTTCCCTGTCGGCGAGGTAAACGGTACATTCGGGGTCTACAGACCAGGTGGAAGCGCACTTAATTCTACACAGGTATCTTCGTTTAGAGCTTCACAATATATAGCACAGAATTATACTCAGGACCCACTGTCAGATGAAGAATTTATTCTACTTGCAAAGAATCGGATAGGGGATTATCAACATCTTACAAGATCATTAGTAAAAAGCAATAGAGAAACTAATGTATTGACATTAAGAAAACGTTATCAGAAGCTTATGACTAAATCGGGTGCGCATATTCGCAGCTTACAGGAAGTGACTGAAGCTGTAAATACAAGTTTAGAGGAACTTAAGAATTTTAAAGAAAAAACAGATGTTAATGATCGAGCCTTTATAATTGATGCTTTCAGAAACAGAGATATCCTTATAACTCAATATGTGTATCTTTCAGCAATAAAGGAGTTCATTGAAAGAGGAGGAAGATCAAGAGGATCATATTTGATAAGGGACGATAATGGAATATTACCATTAAAGGGGCTTCCGGAAATTTTCCGTTTTACTCTGGATGATCAGTCATTGATGAAGAAAACATGTACTGTGAATTTTGATAAAAAATCATTATCAGTAAAATTCAATTGGCAGGATGTAAGGCCTATACCAACTGAAGATAATTGGTTTGAGAATATCTGGTCAGAGTATAGGAAAAAAAATATAGTAAAATAATGAATTAGTTAAATGATGGTGTATTAAATTGACTATCTGAAAATTTCTTATTATGAATATATGGTTTCTTTTCAATAATGATAGGTTTATATGATGCCTGGATAATATCCAGGCATTGTTTTAAAGGTTTATAATAATGATAAGAAAACCCTAGAGAAGAATAGTTGAAGTATGAATAAATCTGATTCCACATTCTCCATAGTACATTTAACCCGAAATTGAAATATGTTATAGTTTCTGGCACAGAACTAGAATCAGGTTGTTGAAGTTCTGATATACATATTATTTTTTTTTCATATTTTTTGCAGAGTTCGACTTCATTCTCAATATTTACAATTTCTTTATTCCTGTAATAATTCATAACAGCGATTTCATCAGAAGCGTCTTTAATCAAGGATTCTACAATATCGTAATAGTTATTATCGAACCAGTATGGTATACATACAATGACAGTCAGATTGAATTCTTTAGCATACAGATATGAGTCGATCATATTTTTTAGAAATTTATCCATTATGTCATCTCTATCATCATCCCAGTCTGACAAAAGATAAGGTTCCACATCAAATACAATTCCTTTAAATTTTTCATTATTTGATACCTTTTCATTGTATTCAGCTATTGACCTTATTTTCGAACGCATGGACCTATTGCGTCTTTCTGTCGCCCAAGAAGGATCACCTGTAAGATAGTATGTAGATATATTTTTTTCATTAAGTATGCTGATATAGTTCTTCGGTACATAATTTTCAATATCTGTATCAGAAAAATACTGATATGAGGAATTTATTCTATTCATAGTAAGTACTTCTAAAAGATCAGTAAAACCCTGTGATGAAGTCTGCTCAGTACTCCATGAGAATATAGAGACGTCATAGATGAATTGTTGCGGTTTTAGCTCATGTAGTGATGCAACAAATATAGATAGAGCAAGGTATATTGTAAATATCTGTTTCAACTGCACCTCGAAATAAAATCATGCATTACACATGATATTATATATTATTAAGAGGGTATATTATATAAATTAATTAATCTGTAAAAAATTTATTATAAAGACATCTTATTGCTTTTTCGAAATCTGAATCAGCTATTCCAATCATTATGCTTAATTTAGATGAACCTTGATTAAGCATTTTTATTACGATTCCTTCTTCACAAAGCGCTTCAGAGCACTTATGTAAAGTATTTGAATCATCAAGACATTTTTCTCCTACTATCATTACAAGTGCTTGATTGTGGATAATAGATACTTCCTCGGCTTTAAGCTCGTTTTTAATTCTGCAGATCAATCTGTCTTCAATCTGCTCATTGAGGTACTTTGTACGTACTATTATGGAAATATCATCAATACCAGAGGGGGAGTGTTCATATGGAATGGATTCCTCTTCAAGCATCTGTAACACTTTTCGTCCAAAACCTATTTCACGGTTCATTAAATATTTTCTTATGCTTATAGTGGAAAATCCTTTGTCACCGCTAATGCCTGTAATACTATGTTTGCGATTTGCATTTACTTGCTGGTGTATCATTGTCCCTGGTGCGTTCGGGTTATTTGTATTTTTGATATTCACATGAGTGAATTTGTAATAAACAGGTGTAAGGGCTTCTTCATGAAAAACACTGAACCCTGCATAAGAAAGCTCACGCATTTCTTTAAATGTCAAATGGTCAATAGGAATAGGATTTGATACTATGTTTGGATTTACAGTGTAAATATAATCAACATCTGTGAAATTTTCATAAAGATCACAATCAAGTGAAGCAGCTAGAATAGCACCTGTAACATCAGATCCGCCTCTTGGCAGTGTTACTACTTCCTGATTCACTGAATAACCGAAGAATCCAGGAAATATTACTATACCTTCGTAATTATTCAGAACTCTGAGATTTTTATATGAAACAGGTAATATCTGAGCATTTCCAAATTCAGAAGTAAGCAACAACCCGGCATCTTTCGGACTTACATATGTTGCTTTATAACCTTGAGAATTAATATATTCAGCAACTAGTTTTGCGCAGTTATCTTCACCAGCTGCTTTAAGGTTGTCTAAAAATCTTTCTTTTACTGATTTATCAGATTTTAGTCTGTTATTAAGGTCCTGAGAAATAGTGTCAACGATTGAATCAGTCATGCCAAGTCCAGATGAAATATCATGATATCTTTGCAATATAAGGTTTAGCTGATGTGTAACATCCTCATTAGATAGAGCCTTCTCAGCTAGTTTAATAAGCATATCGGTAACTTTGGTATCTTGAGAATTTCTTTTTCCTGGAGCTGAAACAACTACGAATTTACGTGATGGATCTGAGGTTACGATATTAAACACTTTCTTTACCTGTGTTGAGTCTGATAAGCTGGAGCCTCCGAATTTAACTACTTTAAGCATATGTCTCTCCTTATATTAAATAGCCATATATCACATATCTGTGATATATAAATCATTCATTAGATTTTATTTACAAATATATAGGTTGTCAAGGTAATATATTTTAGTTTTAAAATCTGTCATATTCAACATTGAAAAGGCTTGTTTAAGTATCAATTACATTCTCATGAAGTAATCGTTATCAGAGACATCCTTAATAGGATTAACACAATTTATCTCATCAAATATCCAATAATTATCCGAATCATTTCCATTTGGGATAAAAAGCGAATAAATTTTTGCATCAAAGCACTCTATCTCTATTCTGATAGGTCTTTTTGTTATTGACTCTTTATCAGTACCAATCCATATGACTTTATGTTTGATTGAATCTGTAGAAATCGGTACACAATCAGAAAAATCATATCCCTTTATCGGGATATTCGTATATGCATCACATATCCTGACAGACAGAGTACCATTAGAACAGTCTGCATTGATAAATATTTCTGGTATATGTATGGAAAATGGTCTTGTTCTTAAGAATCCTTTTTCATTTGCATCAATTGATACGAATCCATCTGGACGTATTCCTGCAACATTAATGTATTGAGGATATTTTTCTATAAGATGTGTATTTCCATGAGAAAAATCAGATGCTGAATAGTAAATAAGGATCTGGTTTTTTCTGTATATTAATGAAGTCAAAGGATGAATCATCTTGCATAATGGATTTTTTACATCATCAAGAGATATGAATCTTGAGCTTGGCTCCAGCCATTTCCAAGAATATTCACCTTTACTTACAGCAATACCTATATCCATTGTTCCTTCCATTTTTGCCCAATTCATGTCTGATTCATCAGTATTGTAAATAGGGGAAAGACCAATAACATAATTACCGTAACTAGTCGCTTGTGTTCCATATAATTGAGATTGACAGCCAAATTCTATATCTGGTTCAAGAATTAATTTTGGCTCATCCCATGATATGAAATCATGACTTGAAGATACATAGGTCTTTCGTTGACCCTTAATATTTCTAAATAGTGCATAATACTTATTACTCAAACAGCTTTTAAATAAATTTATCTTACAATCGCTATCGGAATTAATAACTACTCTAATATCTTCTTTTTTCCAATGAATGCCATCTTTTGAGAAACAAGTTGCTATTTTTGGAATATTTTTAGGACGCATGATAAGCTTATACCGCATTTGATTGTCTTCTTTATCAATTAGAACACTCGTTCCCATAGGAAACATATCCTTATCCATTACGACATTGGTTCCCTTAATCAAGTTCAGATTAGGTCGGTTCCAGTTAAATCCATCGCATGATTCAGCATAACAAAGATACTTGATTGCTTCGGAATCGTTTTTGTATATATTGGATGTTCCATACCACATTTTAAAGAGGCTGTCATCATAATCATAAGCAATAGTGCTGTATGAACAGCTATTGAATTCGTATTGATTATTCAATGCTGTGAAGACAGGATTTTCAAAGAATTTTTCAGGTTTATGTATAATTCTCGTAAAACCTGATATTGTTTCATAAGTCCAGTAATCGAAAAATAAGAATTTTCTGGCAATATTGTTTGTCAAAATAACACCTTTCATTTTAAAACTTAATACATTTCTTAATAATTATATCACATGTATGTGTTTGACATTAATCATATTTCGATTTTTGCATTAAAACCATTTATATTCATATACTAGTCCAATTATGATACAATAATAAATATGGCTAGGGGGATACATTATGAAAAAAAAATTCGGTGACAGATATGATGGATATAGATTGAGAAATGTTGATACATTTTTTCTTTTAATCCCATATATTATGAAGAAAAGGGACGACAGCCAGATATTTTTTGAAGATGTCGCTGATGTTGACTTGCTAGATGCATTTGTGAGAAAACATCAGGATGATATACCAGGTTTAAAGCTGTATCATATTTTCATCGCAGCTTTGGTACGTCTGTTTGCAATAAGACCAAGATTAAATAGATTCGTCTGCGGAAGTAAAATATATGCAAGAAATCACATTGCTATTTCCATGTCAATCAAGAGAAGCATGACTGATGATGGTGAAGAGACCAATATAAAGCCTGTATTCGCTCCAGAATCGACTCTAAAGGATATTGTTGATATTGTTAATGATCAAGTTAATATAAATAAAGAAAGCGGTTCAGAGAATGATACTGACAAGTTCGCAAAAATAGTAGGACATCTTCCTACATTCATAATAAAAACAGTTGTAAATATTCTCACTTGGATGGATAGGATGGGAATTATGCCTAAATCAATAATTGACTTCTCACCATTCCATTGCAGTGGTTATCTTACTAATATGGGTTCTTTAGGTATTAAAGCCGTTTATCATCATCTGTATAATTTTGGCACGACTTCAACATTTCTTGCTATGGGTAAGAAAGAATACCAGTATCAGGGTTCAGATGAAGGGGAACTTATAAAGAAGAGAATTATAAGCTTAAAAATGGTTGTCGATGAAAGAATATGTGACGGTTACTACTATGCGTCTTCGATGAGGCTTTTTTCCAAGATTCTTCAGAATCCGGAAGTATTAGTAATTCCGCCTGAGGAAATTCTAGTAGATGATGGAATTTCAATCCCAAAAGTTGAAAAGATAGCAAAGAAGCAAGCTTAATGAACAGGAAATTATTGAAAGTCTTAGCAGTAATATTGTGGATTTGTATATGGCAGATTCTTTCAATGATTATAAATAAGGAACTGCTAATGCCTTCGCCATATTCGACATTCATAACATTAGTTTCTTTAATGTCACAGTCTTCTTTCTATACTGCATTACTTTATTCTCTGTTCAGGATAATTGTAGGCTTTTTGATTGCAGCTCTTTTTGCATTTTCATTTGGAGTGTTATCAGGATTAAGTAAAAATGCAGAGATATTGCTATCTCCATTTATAACGATAATTAGATCTACTCCAGTTATGAGCTTCATAATATTAGCAATTATATGGTTCAGTTACAATTTTGCCCCTTTAGCTGTAAATATGATAATGTGTTTTCCTCCTATATATGATAATGTTGTAAAAGGTATTAAAAATACTGATAAGAAATTACTCAATATGGCAAAAGTCTATAAAGTAGAACCTTTAAGAATATTTAAAGGTATATATCTTGGTTCAGTTAAGCCATTTCTATCTGCAGGAATAAATACTGCTCTTGGCCTTGCTTTCAGAGTCGCTGTTGCTGCTGAAGTTCTGGCTAATCCGAAATATGGAATTGGTACAAAGCTTCTTCAGGCAAAGTATAATCTGGAAACTTCGGAAGTTTTTGCATGGACATTTATGATTCTCTTATTAAGTTATTTATTTGAATATGTTTTGAAAAAAATAGTAGAAGGCGGCAGATATAATGCTCAAAATAAAAAATCTGACAAAATCATATAACGGCAACGAAATATTCATGAATTTCAATATGGAAGTTCAAAAAAACAGGATAACATGTTTATTAGGGAAATCCGGTTCAGGAAAAACTACATTATTGAATGTACTTTCTGCAATAACTGAGGAATACGTAGTTGAATATTCAGATTTTGATAAACTTAAATATTCATATATATTCCAGGAGCCAAGATTGCTAGACTGGTATACGGTTTATAAAAACCTTCAATTTGTTGTTGAAAATACAGAAAAGAAAAAAAAAGATACTCATGATAAAATAATGCAATGTTTGAAAATTGTAGAAATGGATAAGTATTCTGATTATTATCCACATCAATTAAGCGGAGGTATGGCACAAAGAGTGTCCATAGCTAGAGCTTTTGTTAATAATTTTGATGTTCTTCTTATGGATGAACCTTTTAAAGGTCTGGACCCCACTCAGAAAGAAGATATAATTGACAGATTTTTAGAAATGTGGAAGGAAAACAGGAAAACAGTTATTTATGTTACACATGATATAGATGAAGCATTATATATTGCTTATGATATTCATGTACTGGGTGATAAGCCGGCAAAAATACTTTACACAAGTAGAAATGCATATAAGATGAATGATTTAGAAAGAGAGATTGAAAGGGATAAAATATGGCAGATATTAAGATCACAGATTTAAAAAACGGAATGGAAATT
>JBAZFL010000041.1:0-11112 GCA_041653455.1 Clostridia bacterium | reverse complement strand
CTACTGCTGCTGTTATCCAGTTTATCTGTATCTCCTCTATTCCGTCAGCGTCTGTTTCATACCTTGCTTTCTCTTCATATGATCCCGCTAGAGTTTCAATCCTGTGTCTTCCTGTAGTTGAAATGGAGATTCCTTTGAATCCATGTTCAACGACATACCATGCCCCCAGACCTATAATTACAAAAATTATAACCAGTATCGCTATGGTCCTAATTATTTTTGATGATGTCGCATTCATCTTTACTCACCTCATTTCTTGGCTTGTCCAAGCCAGATATTCAATATGCATTCGATTGCAGCTGCAAGCAGGAACATAAGCCATGTAAGATGCCATGCATGTGTCTGAAAGCTCACAATGAAATACATTATTAATGTTATAAGCCACAAAAATCCGGATACTGATTTTCTTATGCTTTTCTTTCTTTCTATTTCAGCCATTCTGTTAGTCTGAATGCTTTTTTGTGTATATCCCGGTTTGTTTGCATTGTTGTATATCGCAAGTATTATGCCTATAGCTATCAGTATTACCGCAATCATGACATTCATAAGCACATTCTTAAATGATAGTGCCATAACCAGCGGTACTGCTGCAAGCACGAATACCATTGCGATAACCGCTTTCAATGCTAGATATTTCTGCTGTCTGGAATCATCATGTCCTATTCCTTTTTCCAGTTCAGCAAAAAGCTCTGACAGGTCTCCTATACTCTCTAGTGCAATTTTATATGCTTCCTCCTTGCTTTTGCCTTCTGCTATAAGGTCATTGTATTTATCTTTCAGATTCTGAAGTATTTCTTCTTTAACCTCATATGCTTTTGCCGTTGCAGGCGCATCTTTAAACAAATTATCCACGTACGCCTTTAACTTATTGTCCATTTTCCATCACCCCCGTATCAATCAATTTCTCAATCATGTTTTTTGCATTCTTCCAATCAGCTAAAAGCCTCAGGTATTCCTCTTTTCCTCTTTGAGTTATAGAGTAGTATCTGCGTCTTGCAGTCACATTCTGTTCACCCCAGTAAGAAGTAATGAATCCGGCTTCTTCAAGTCTTTTGAAAGCTGTATACAGCGTTGCTTCTTTGAATTCGTATTTGCCATCGGTTTTTGTTGATATGTTCTTATTTATCTCATAACCATAACTGTCCTTTTTCATCAAGCTTGCCAGTATTATCGTATCTGTATTTCCTCTTATAAGATCAGATGCTATTATCAATCTAATCCCTCCCTTCATCGAGTATATCGCCTTACATGGTACATAATAAAGCAATATACTTCGCCTGTCAAGGTATATTTTTAAAATTTTTCTTTTTTTTTGTTACAGTTGTAATTACAGATATTTAACAGTTATATCCAATACTAATCAACAGTTCACACATTTCTCCTGTGGATAACTTATTTCAATTATTGTGCCTTATTTACCGTACAAATTTTAAATCGTTCTTACTTATCCACAAAATTCATGGTTAGCCTGTGGATAACTTTACATTAAAAAAATGCCTTATTTATCGGCATTTTTATAAGTTTGAATGTTATACAAATTCTTTTTCCACAAGGCCTGTGAATTTTCATTCCTCTTTTTCTGGAGAATCCTCTTCTTCTTTATCTGTTATAGTTGCAGCAACAACAGCATTCTCTGCATCAATCCTCATTAGTGTAACTCCCTGCGTAGCTCTTGATAATATGCTTATCTGACCTGCATCAAGCCTTATAATGTCACCCTGCTGAGACATAAGAAGCAGATCATCACTGTCAGATGCTATCATGGAGGAAATTACCGTCCCGGTTCTCTCTGTAACTTTATAGGTTATAACTCCTTTTCCTCCACGTTTCTGTATAGGATACTCAGACACAAAAGTTCTCTTACCGAAACCATTCTCTGTAACCATAAGTATTGTATCTTCATCTTTAACAAGATTCATTCCGACTACAAAATCTTCGTCATCCAGTCTTATTCCAATTACCCCTTTTGCGGATCTTCCAGTCTCTCTTGTATCTTCCTCAGTAAATTTGATAGCTTTTCCTTTATTTGTAACAAGCATAACAGTATCATTACCTTCAGAAAGCTTTACAGCTATTAAATCATCGTCGTCTCTGAGTGTTACAGCAATAATTCCGCCTTTCCTTATATTCATATAACTTGCCAGAGGAGTCTTTTTAGCAAAACCAAGTTTTGTCGCCATAAAAAGATTCTGTGTTGTTTCAAAGCTGTCTATTGGAAGTACTGTGGTAACCTTTTCGTTTGCATCCAATTCCAAAAGATTAACAATTGCCGTACCTTTTGCTGTCCTGCTTGCTTCTGGTATCTGATAACCCTTCAGTTTGAATACTTTTCCTCTATTTGTAAAGAAAAGCAGTACGCTATGCGTGCTTGTTGAAAATATGTCTATAACTGTATCTTCTTCTCTTGTGGTAACCCCGATAACTCCTTTTCCGCCTCTATTCTGACTTCTGTATGTATCTACCGGTAGTCTTTTTATATATCCGAATCTTGTAAGAGTTAGTATTACAGTTTCTTCCTTAATCAGATCTTCATCCATAAAATCTTCTTCTGAATCTTCTATAATGGTTCTTCTTTCATCACCGTATTTCTTTTTGATGATTTCGAGTTCATCAATTATTACCTGATGAGTAGCCTCTTGATTTTCCAGGATATTCATATAGTACTTAATTTTTTCATTAAGCTCATCATATTCACTTTGAAGTTTCAATATTTCCAATCCTGTCAGTCTTCCAAGCCTCATATCGACTATTGCCTGAGCTTGTCTGTCTGTAAAATCAAATTTTGTCATCAGATTTATTTTAGCTTCAGGTTCATTTGAACTCTTGCGTATGGTATCAATTACTTCATCAAGTATATCAACAGCTTTTATAAGGCCTTCTAATACGTGAGCTCTGGTCTGTGCTTTATCAAGATCAAATTTAGTTCTTCTTTTGATTACATCAACCTGGTGCAGTATGTAATATTCCAGCATCTGTTTAAGATTAAGTATTTTTGGCTCATATCCTGTCTTCGAAGGAGTAAGTGCAAGCATATTTACATTGAAAGCATCCTGAAGCTGTGTGTGTTTATACAGTCTGTTAAGTATAACGTTTGCATTTGCATCTTTTTTTAAGGTAATAATTATCCTTATTTCTTCATTCCTGTCAGACTCGTCATTAATTTCAGATATACCTTCAATTGCTTTATTCTTGACCATATTAGCAATAGTCTCTATAAGCTTTGCTTTATTAACTTGATATGGAAGGTCTTTTACGATTATCCTTTGTTTTCCGTTTGGAAGTTCTTCGATTTCTGTTTTGCCTCTTACGACAATCCTGCCTCTTCCTGTTTTATATGCCTGATAAATTCCAGATCTGCCCATTATAGTCCCGTATGTCGGGAAATCCGGTCCTTTTACAATCTCTATAAGTTCGTCAATAGTAATCTCAGGATTCTTTATGACTGATGCAATAGCATTAATAATTTCTGTCAGATTATGAGTCGGTATGTTAGTCGCCATTCCGACTGCAATACCGCTAGAACCATTTACCAATAGATTTGGAAATCTTGAGGGCATTACTACAGGTTCCATTTCATGATCATCAAAGTTGGATTTGAAATCTACCGTTTCCTTGTTTATATCTGCAAGCATCTCAACTGCAATCTTCGTCAGCTTCGATTCTGTATACCTCATTGCAGCAGGAGGATCCCCGTCGCGTGATCCGAAGTTCCCATGTCCATCTATTAAAGGATACCTCAGAGAGAAATCCTGAGCCATTCTTACCATTGCATCATATACTGCAGCATCACCATGAGGATGGAACTTACCTAACACCTCCCCGACAGTAGCAGCACATTTTCTATGTGATTTTTCAGGATAGAATCCTAATGAATGCATTGCATATAGTATCCTTCTGTGTACTGGTTTAAACCCGTCACGTACATCGGGCAATGCCCTGTCGGCTATAACGCTCATAGCATATTCTATGAACGCTTTTCTCATCTGTTCCTCAATATCTACTGGTATAATTTTGGAAACATCACATAATTTTTCATTTTCCATAGTCTTGTTTACGGTTCACTTTCAATAGTTTTATCTTATTTATTATATCATAAAACCCCTCTTTAGTCCATTAGTAACGCATGCTGTATAAGTAAATAATTCTTTGTTATAAAAAGAAAAAAAGCTTATTCTATAAGCTTTTTAATTTGTCATGTTCATGTTTATCTGTATCAGCGCTGACACAGGATAGCGATCATTATTCGGTCCTGTTACGAAGAAAACTTATATATGTTTCATCAGTATTAAATATCTTCAACCTTGTTCCCCGAATATTATATTTTCTTATATATTCCTGACCATTCTCCGGCTTGAATATGATATACCCATTTATGCTGGTGCCTTTTACGTCATATGTTCCGTTTTCAGACCATTCATCTACTCCGTACATGAATGTCTTGTATGTCTTGTCTCCTCCGAAATAAATATATGCTCCAGATGTTGTTGAATCAGTCTGCACTTCAACCCACCATGTGCCCACAATAGATTTAAATATTAAAGCAGATATTATCCCCAGTATTAGTAATGCTAAAATAGATACAGTAACTATTTTTTCGATTTTCATCTTGCGTATAGCTTTGGTTTTTTCCTCAGCACTTATAACTTTTTTATCTTCTGCCATTTATTAGTACTCCTTCTTTTTAACCTGCTTTCATATTTTACCACAAAACTCTAGTAGCTTGAACAGAACTTTTTAATTATCTTTTTCGGACATACATCATAGCATTTCCCGCATTTTGTACACTTATCATAATCAATAATAGCTACATTGTTGACGACATGAATTGCATCATCCTCACATGCTTTTTCGCAAAGCTTACAGGCAATACATCCGTTTTTACAGTTCTTATTTGTAATTTTTGCGCTATCCTGGCTTACACATGCAACAAAATATCCACATTCACCAATAACATACTGAATCAGATTCTTTGGACATGCTTTTGCACATAAACCACATTCAGTACATAGCATAGGATCAATTACTGGAGCGCCATTTTTCATCATTATCGCATCATGAGGACATACTGCCACGCAATCCCCGTATCCAAGGCACGAATAGGTACAGGAATTTTCTCCCCTGTATGATAAATTTGCTGCTGCGCATGTTTTAATACCGGAATATTCAAACTTTTTTCCAACGTCAGGACAGCATAAAGCCCTCATTACTCTTGTCTTTTGCGTATCTATTTTTATACCAAGTATTTCTCCAATTTTTATAGCTGTAGTATTTGTTCCAGGTATGCAAAGATTTCCTTCAGCTTTACCTTCAGCAACAGCAATTGCATATAAATCGCATCCTGAATAACCGCATGCTCCACAATTTGCTCCTGGAAGTATCTGTCGTATCTGTTCGGCTTTTTCGTTTTTCTTAACTTCAAATACCTTGCTTGCAATTGTAAGGGCAATTCCGAAGAATAAGCCTATTCCACCCAAAATTGCAGTTGGGACAAGTATTTCTCTAAGCATTTTTCACCTCACCCGAATATCCCTTTAAAGCCTGTGAAAGCCATAGAAAGAAATGCTGCTGTTATTAGCGCTATGGGCAAGCCTTTAAAGTATTTTGGAACATCATTTAAATCCAGTCTTTCTCTTATGCCAGCAAAAATTATGGTAGCTAGCATAAATCCAACACCAGCTGAAGCTCCGTATAGAGCGCTTTGCCAAAGATTATATTCATTCTGCACGCTCAATAAAGCTACACCTAATACTGCACAGTTAGTAGTGATAAGGGGGAGATATATTCCTAAAGACTTATATAGTGGAGGTATAACTTTCTTCATGAACATCTCAATAAACTGTACAAATCCCGCTATCACCAGTATAAAAGCCAGTGTCTGCAGATATTCAAGATTGTTTGGTATCAGCAGATAAGTATTAGTTAGACTTGTTACAACCGAAGCTATAGTCATAACAAAAATTACAGCCAGCCCCATTCCTATTGCAGAATTTAATTTTTTAGAAACACCTAAAAATGGACAAATACCCAAAAAATTAGTCAGTACGAAATTATTCATGAGGATTGTCCCAAAGGATATATATATAATCAGTTTAAATGTATCACCGCTCATTAGCATTTTCCTTTCTCATCTTTTGACATGCATTGCATTGGACATTCTGAACAGTCCTTTATTTCTGTCTTTTTGTGAGTTAAAGCACTTATTAAAGCCATAAGCATTCCAAGAACCAGAAATGCTCCCGCTGGTGTAACAAACAATGTTGGCATTGGAATGTTTTTTATAATTTCTAACCCGAAAACTGAACCGCTACCTAAAAATTCCCTTATTATTCCTATCAAAGTGAGTGCAAGTGTGAAACCTAACCCCATTCCAAGACCATCGAGCAAAGAGTACCATGGATTATTCTTACCAGCAAAAGCTTCTGCTCTTGCCAAAATAATACAGTTAACTACTATAAGCGGTATATATATTCCTAATGCTTCATTCAATTCAGGCAGGAAGGCTTTCATTAAAAGCTGCACAATAGTAACAAAGCCCGCTATTACAGTAATATATGCTGGTATCCTTACTTTATCAGGAATAAGTTTTCTTATTATCGAAATAATTACATTGGACAATACAAGAACTGATGTTGCTGCGAGCCCCATCATAAATGAATTTTCAGCAGTAGTAGAGACTGCTAATGTAGGGCACATTCCAAGAACCAGTATAAAAGTGGGATTTTCTTTTAATATGCCTTTTGAAAATTCCTGCAAAGATCTGTTTTTCATTTTGTCACCTCTGCATATAACTCTAAAGCGCTTTCAACTGCGGAAATTACACCGTTTGTTGTTATTGTTGCCCTGGTTATATAATCTATTTTTTCCGGCACGTTATCTTCACCGGTAAGACCTGTAAACTGTGAAGTAAATTCGGGCAGTTCAGCTTTCTTTCCGAGATTTGGGGTTTCAGCATTCTCCCCAAGCATTATGCTTTCAACTTTTCCTTCATTATTAATTCCTACAAATACTACTATATCTCCGGCATAGCCTTTTGCTATCATAGTAAAGACATATCCTTTTTCACTCTTGTCTACCCCTTTAATTTTTGCTTTCGTGCTTATATTCATCTCTTGCACATCATCAGTAATATCCATAAAAGGGGCACCTTCTGGAAGAACCATGCTCATTGCTTTTTCAGCTTCAGCTCTTTCCTTTGCCTTAATTGCTCTGTCGGTAAAATGATTGGTAAAGGCAAGCAGACCAACAACGCACACAGTTATTAAAAAAAGACTTAAAACAGGAGCTATGTATTTTTTCATTTCTTCTTATTCCTCCCAAAAGTCTTTACTGTTGTAAATCTGTCTATTAAAGGTACGAGAGCATTCATAAATAATAATGAATATGCTACACCCTCTGTGCTAGATCCAAACTTTCTAATACTGGCAGTCATAATACCCAATCCAGCAGCAAATATAAATTTTCCCTTCTGTGTCATCGGGCTTGTAGTGTAATCAGTAGCCATATATATGGCTCCTATCATCAATCCTCCTGCAAGAACACTGAATAGAGGATCCTGGCCGAAAAGAAAACTCAGTAAAGCTACACTACCGATATATGTTACAGGAATTTCCCAAGATATGACTCTGCGTACTATAAGGTATATTCCTCCAGCTAAAAGTGTTACTGCAGCTGTTTCACCCAAGCTTCCTGCGGTATTTCCTAAAAACATATCTAGGTATGAAGGTAATTCCTCAGCTTTAGCTATTGCAAGAGGTGTTGCTGTCGTAATTCCGTCTGATAGAGGAGCAATATATACTGTCATTAACGATGAAAACGAAGCAGTAAGAAACAATCTGGCTGCTGCTGCTGGATTAAATATGTTCTGACCTATTCCTCCAAACAGCATCTTTATTATTACTATAGCAACAAATGCGCCTATTACACTTAGAATAATTGATGATTTTAATGGTGGCATATTCAATGCAAGAATAAGTCCTGTTACAACACAGGAAAGATCAGTTTCTGTATGCTTCTTTTTTGATAATAAATTAAAAAGGTACTCAAATATGACACAGGACGAAACTGATGTAACTATAATCAAAGCAGATACATACGAAAAGTAATATACAGATAAAATCGCTGTAGGCATTAATGCTATTATGACATCAAGCATAATCTTTGATGTTGTTGTTTTATCTTTTATATGAGGTGAGGATGCTACAATAAGTTTATCCATTTTTCACCTTCGCTTTCTTTAAAGTATCTTTTCCGACACGGAAAGATTGAACCAAATGCCTTTTCGCAGGACACACATAAGAACAGGCTCCGCATTCAATGCAATTCATGATATGGTGTTTTTCCATTTCTTCCGTCATTTTTGCTAAAGCATACCTATTTAATGTCAAAGGCATCAGTCCCATAGGACATGCATCTATGCATCTTCCACACCTTATGCATGCGCTTTCTTCAATGAAATCAAGATCTTCCTGCGTCATAAATAAAAATGCGTTATTCTGCTTTATAACCGGTGTTTCATAGTTTTCTGCGGTTACACCCATCATAGGTCCTCCGCAAAGAACTTTTAATGTTTTTTGAATATCTCCTATGCAGTACTCGAATATGTCTTTTATATATGTACCTAAAACAACATGAAAGTTGCCTTTTTTCTCGACTCCTTTACCTTCAACTGTAATCCTTCTGGATACTAAGGGCATACCTGTTTCACAGTATTTGAATAAGGTAAGAACACTAGTTACATTCATTACAACTACCCCGACATCAATTGGCAGTCCGTTCATAGGAACTTCTTTACCAGTTAATGCGTATATAAGCATTTTTTCAGCTCCCTGGGGATATCTCGTATTAAGCATAACAGCTTCTATTCTTGAATCTTCTTCAGTCAGCTTTTTAATAAGATTGAATGCAGATGGCTTGTTATCTTCCACTGCTATATATGCTTTCGGAATTGCAAGTTTGTCCAGCAGAAGCCTGACACCTTTTACTATTTCACTGCCTTCTTCAATAATAGCCCTATAGTCGCAGGTGATATATGGTTCGCATTCTACTGCATTTATAATAAGAGCATCAGGAGTCCTGTCTTTAGTATCCAGCTTAACATGAGCAGGGAACCCTGCACCGCCCAGGCCTGTCAGGCCACTGTTTCTTACTGCTTTGAGAAAATTTTCCTTTGTCGATATATCTGGTTTGGATATGTTAGGCGATACAGTCTGTTTTCCATCTGTTTCAATCACTATACTTATTGATTTAGAGCCATTATAAAGTATTACATCCTTAATTTGCGTGACTATACCAGAAACACTTGAATGTATAGGTGCAGATACGAATTTTGACGTATCTCCTAAAATCTGGCCCACACAGACATAATCCCCTTTACTTACCAACACTTCGCAAGGAGCTCCGATGTGCTGTTGCATGGGGATTTCCACAAGTTTTGGGATTGGAAGTATTTCAGTAGGAATTTCAGAAGTATCCTTCTTGTGAGGCAAGGTAACTCCACCTTTTATATTCTTGAATTTTGTAATCATCCACTTCCTCGCACTTTATATTATTAATATTATATACTGTTATGGGCAGAAAAAAAAGGACATTGCGTGTCCTTTTTTACTGTAAATGTATTGTTGCTATTCTGTTGCTAAATATTCTTTGTATTCAGTAATTGCAAGAGCATATTGTTCATATGTCATTGATGCATCTTCTGTAAATGACATATAGACCTGCATTTTCTCTGATAAGCATCCCATTATTGTATTAAGCTTCATTGGCACTTCCTGTTGTTCCATATCATCAGGAGCTTTATAAAGAATACGCAGAGTGAGATCTGTTAGGTCCTCACCTTCAAAAACAAAACTTACATTATCTGTGGCCATATATTCTTTTGTTATTTCTTTAGCTCCAGCGGCAATTCTTGCTTCCTCAAAGAAGACAAGGAATTCCTGCCATGCTTCTGATTCTTGATTGGTTCCGATAAGCGCAGGGAAATTCATAAGAAGAGTTCCATCTGTCTCAGAGCCTATAATCATATTTACACCTTTGTTTGTAACTGTTGTATCAAAAGCTGTAAAATATTCACAGGAAAATATATAATAATTCTGTTGATGTATTTTATATGATTGATATAACTGCTCGTTTCTGTCTTCTACAGGATCTTTTCCAACCATTTCATTAAAAGCACTTAATCTGGCATTCAAGGTTTTCTGTCTGCTAATATTATTAAATAAAGATACTGTAGGTTTAACAATTGGCTCACCACCATATGTAGCAATGGTATACTCTACTTCTTTAATAATATATCTGTCTTCTAATGCGTTTGCAGTATTGATAGATGGTTTAGGCCTTTTGTCATATGGAGTACATGAAGTAAGCCCCATAACAAATCCCAATGCAAGAATTACTGCTACTAATACAACTAATTTTCTTCTCATTTATTCCTCCCATACCCTTATAGAGCACTTTTGCATAAAATAATCAGTATGAATATTATACAACTTATGGATTTGATTGTAAATCCGTTTTAACGAATACATTATATTGTTTATGTGATATTTAATAGGAAAATTATAATAACTATTTAAAATACCATGTTTATTCATATCATGTGAATTATTCATAATATACTCTGTACTCATTAACGAGAAGAATATATTCTTCATAAGTCATAGATGCGTCTTCTGTGAATGACATGTACCATCTCATTCTTTCTGACAAACACCATTTAATATCATTTAGCTTCATTGGAACTTCCTGCTGTTCTGTATCATCAGGAGCTTTATATAGAACACGAAGCGTTAAATCAGTAAGTTCATTACCTTCAAATACGAAACTTACATTGTCAGTAGCCATGTATTCCATTGTAATCTCTTTTGCACCGGCAGCTGTTCTTGCTTCTTCAAAGTATGAGAAGAATTCCTTCCATGAATCTGAATCTAGGTTGTCTCCAATAAGAGCTGGAAAATTCATAAGAAGGGTTCCATTTATTTCTGAACCTATTAACATATTAACGCCTTTGTTTGTTACTGTTGTTTCAAAAGCAGTAAAGTATTCACAGGAAAATATATAATAATTCTGTTGATGTATTTTATATGATTGATATAACTGCTCGTTTCTGTCTTCTAC
>JBAZFL010000040.1:0-11205 GCA_041653455.1 Clostridia bacterium | reverse complement strand
TCCCCAGCGGCTTTTATGACCTGATTATTGTTGACGAGTGTCATCGGTCAATCAATATCAATCGTAAGCTCATTTTCGACCATTTCCTTTGTCCCCGAGTCGGATTGACAGCTACTCCAAGGATTGCAGTTGCGGCTAAAGGTAAGGACATCGCAGACGAAGATTTGGCTATTCTTGATACATATCGCCTCTTTGGATGTGAAACCGGAAAACCTGATTATGAGTTTGATTTGGCAAAAGGTATTGATGAAGGATTTCTGGCTCCGTATAAAGTATTATCGATAGAGACAGAATTAACAAAGATGGCGCGTGAAGATGGAGTTGAATTTACCTATGTTCTTGATCCTGACGAGAGGAAGAAGATTGAACTCGATCAGCGTAAGAAATTGATGCTTGAACAGTTGGAACGAAAATATATTTCCGAGGATAGATGTCTTAGGATAGCTGAAGAAATTAAGGCGAATACTGAATATGGAGAAAAAGTCATTTTGTTCGGCGTCAGTCAGCCGCATTGTACGATGCTCACAAAGGCTTTAAATAAGGTGTTTGCCACTCCAGAAGACGAAGCCAGCCCGCGATATGCCGAAGCGATCATTTCAGACAATAATGAACTTAACGCTACTTTCAAGAAATGGTTTAAAGACATTAATCACAAGCCGTTCATTGCTGTCTCAGTTGACATTATGAGCACCGGCGTTGATATTCCTTGCGTTCGCTATATTTCTTTCGCCGCGCTAACCAAGTCTGTCGGTAAGTATATTCAGATGCTTGGCCGCGGGACAAGGCTTGACCCCAAAACCGGGAAATTTAGTTTTAAGGTCTTGGATTTCGTTGGCTTGTGTGCCGCTATGGGCGATAATGGCAAGGGCACGCCGAAAGAAAATAAGCATGTTGTTAAAGGCACAGGCGGTGGAACTGGCCCGGGCCCCGGGCCCAAAGGCGATTGGTTTATTATCGATAATCCTGATCCTGCGCATTTAATCCAGCGTGTTTACTTGCATGGGGATAAGGTAAAAGTAATTGACAATATACCCATTGAAAAGGCAAGGGATTTGTTCGAGGAAGGGCTGAAAAAGACAGAAGCGCCAGAGATTATTGAAGTGAAAGAGAAGGTCGAGAAAGACCATGATTATGAACCCGCACCTAAGGAGGTAGAGGAAATAGAAGTCTGGGCAAAGAATCCTGATATTTATCTGGATGAAGGTCAGTTAAAGAAGGCATACGATTACGACCAAGGCTCAATGTGGGACTTCTTTTTGCATGCTCTCAAAATTAAAAAAATACCGTCGCCTAAAGAGCGGATTGAGC
Organism: Clostridia bacterium; assembly: GCA_041653455.1. Classification (GTDB taxonomy): domain Bacteria; phylum Bacillota; class Clostridia; order DUPQ01; family DUPQ01; genus DUPQ01. Next base: position 9,897 of record JBAZFL010000040.1, on the reverse strand, counting down.
GTGGGTTTGATTCGTATTTAAAGACATACAATTTTAATGATTATCAAATTCGGGTTTTAAAAGATGTTAAAGATATCTTTGCTGAAAATGTCGCGCAGAAACGGGCTATTTCGGCAAAGGAAATATTTGATAATCCGATCTACATACGAATAATTGGCGCTGATTATCAAGAGTTAAATAAAAAATTCGACAATCGCCTCCCTGAGGTGTTTGAGGAATTACAAGCAAACTTTAAGGTGTAAAGCATGGGAAGATCAACGGTTCACTACGCGGACAGTGAAACAAATAACATATTGAAGCGACTGCATAATAAACTTCGACCTGCAGGAACGCCTGTCGAAAGAGTTGAATACATTATTGAATTGTTATTGCTTCGTATCTTTGAGGCGAAGATCAAGCAAGACGATACGTTTACTCCATTGAGGAAGTTATTCGAAGGTGAAAAATACCGTCTTTTATTTTCCCACCTTTTGTCATTAACCGGAGATCAAATATTAGCGCATCTTAATAAAGAGGTTTTTCCATTCTATTCCGCGATCTTGTCAAAGGCAGGTAAAGTTATTTCCGGGAATATGCCAACGAAGATGCAGGATCAGCTAGTCCTTATGGAAGAAGTTTTTGCCAATTCAAATTTTACTAATAATGTTAAGGGTGGCGTTATCGCAGAAGTGATTGGCTTGGTGAATGAGATCGATGAAGCGCGCATATTGAAAACTGACCTCTTGGGCGATGCTATTGAATCCGCCCTTTCCGAAACCGGTGGGACCAAGGATTTGGGATTGTTCCGAACTCCTGATCATATTCGCCAAATGATGGTAGAAATGGTCGATCCGGATTTCTCTGATACCATTTTTGACCCTGCTTGTGGTACAGCAGGTTTTTTGTTTGATGCATACGAATATGTTATCGAAAAAGCGAAAGAAACACGGAAATTCCCTCCCGAGCATATTGCTAACCAGTTTTATCGTGTTGGGATTGGCGGTATTGAGTATCAAGGGCGTATCAGGAAAATGGCCGCGGTTAATTTGTATATCAGAGGGCTTAATCCTCATAATATCGACCAAGGCGATAGCTTGAAAATGTTTGATCCACCTACTGACGCGGGCAGTAAAAGCATAGTGATTGCTAATCCTCCCTTTGGTGCAGAGCGGGACCAGCCTGCCTATCCCAATGTCTGGGAAGAATATCCCAAAGAATCAGAAACCACCATTTTATTTGTTAAGCTGATGTTCGATCTCTTGAAAGCGAAAGGACGATGTGCTGTTGTCGTTTCAGAAGGGTTTCTAACGTGGGGGCAAAACAGCGCGTGCGCCTTGCGAAAGATATTGCTTAATGACGCGAATTTGCGTGCAGTTATAAGTTTGCCGCAGGGTGTTTTCGTGAGCAAAAACGGACAGGGCGCAAAAACTTCCATCCTCTATTTTGAGAAAGACCAGCCGACGGACTTTGTATGGTATTACAAGATTGAGAATGATGGGTTCAGCATGGGGACGAATCGCAAGCCGATTGATGGTTGCCAGATCCCCGAGCTTTTAAAGTTATTCAAAGAGGTCAAAGAAGGCAAAAGACCTCAGGACACAAAATATAGTTTCTGCATTTCTAAAGAGCAAATAGAAACCCTTGATCCGAGAATCGCCGAGAGAATTCGAAAAGAAGTTACTGATAAAACCAAAGAGAAGAATGCCAAGAAGCGCGTTAAACTTATTGATGGCTTAAATAAGAAGTTAGAAGGCGGAAAGATCAGTAAGGCGCTATATGACGAAAAGGTGTGGCAGTTTGATAATGTGGTTGAAAGCCAAATCGAGAATGAAATTACGAAAGCACTCGAAAAAGCACATAACTATCATTTAAACCTGCAGAATTACCGGAGCAGTTTAAGCGATGATCAGATCAATGAATGGCAACAGGCTCTAAAGGGTGTTGAGATTAAGAACGGCAACAAAATTGAAAAACGTTACTTTGAGCTTCAATCGGCTGACTCAAATGTCACTTTGCAAATTTTAGCTTCGTTTGACCCTCTGGACGCCCTTCAAATGGATATTGCGCGGGAATATTTAAGCGGTTTGGATACAAAGGTTTTAGAAAGTGAAGATAGGCTTAAGGAATTAGAAGAACTTTTACGCAAGGGATTTAAATATCCGCATGTTGAGATCGGCACGCTGATAACTCCGAAATACGAAAAAATTAAGAGAGATGATTATTGCGGTGATTTTGATGTCATCGAGAAAATATCTTTTGGCGATGGGAAGATTCATTTAAGGGACAAAAGGGAAACAGGCATGGATCTTTATAAAGCTGAAGAAGGAGATCTTGTTACCTCAAAAATAAATGTTCATCAAGGAGCTGTTGCTTTAAGTCCATGCGATTTGGTTTGTTCTACTCATTATCAGGTTTATTCGATAAATCACGGCATTAACCCCAAGTATTTGGTGGAAGTTTTACGAACGCAGAAATTCTTAGAAATGGTTAATACTGAAAAAGCAGGCGGTATTAAGAATGAATCTGGTGCAGATTTCTTAAAAGGTTTCAAAATTCCCCTTCCCTCGATTGATATTCAGAATGAAATCATCGAAGAAATTGAAAAGCAGAAGCTGATCATTAACGGAGCAGAAAATATTAACGCAGGTTTTGAAATTTTAATTGATACGCGGAATAGTTGCCTTACTCCGATTGGTGATGCTGTTGTTGATACCAAGAATGGATGGTCCCCAAATTGTAATGGAGGAGATCAAAAAGTATTGTCTCTAAGCTGTTTAAAGAATGGAAGTATTGATTATAGTGCGGTTAAATACACTAGCGAAGTCAGAAACAATATAGATCGTTATTTTGTGAAAGAGGGAGATTTCTTTTACAGTCGGGGAAATACAAAAGAGCTGGTTGCTTTAGCGGCTATTGCACCTTCGCCAGTGGAAAAAGTAATATTCCCTGATTTATTAACAAGAGTGGTGTTTGACACTTCAAAAATTATTCCTAAATTTGCTGTTTATCTTTTTAACTCTAATTTGGGAAGGAAATATTTTGGAGTCGTTCCTGCAGGTGGAACTCCAAGCATGATTAAAGTATCAGCTGATTATATGAAGGGCTTTAAAATACCTTTCATGGGTGATATTAAAACGCAGACAGAAATTGTGGAAGAACTTGATAAACAAATACAGGCTTTGGAAGCAGTAAGATTTCTCAAATCTGAAGCCGAAAAACGCACTAATGAAACTTTGGCGGGAATATGGGGAGAGTAACAACGGGATTATGAGTTACGAAATTAATATGTTTTTACAGCAAATACTTCGAAAATACCAAGCACGGAATATAGTCAGCAACGTTGAGACTGAGTTGAAAAGCTATGTTCATAATTGGTGCCAGAAGTGCGAACCCGACATTTTTATTTCCGGCTCAAGGGCAAAACAAACTGCGATTAGCCTTGCTTCTGATTATGATTACTTTGTCTCCCTTTCGAGTGGATGCAATGTAGAACAAAAAGGGATCGAAGCGATAAGTGACGCCTTGCATAACCATTTAAAGAAAAAATATCCAAATAATATCCGCAAGCAGAATGTTTCAACGAGAATAAGCGTGTCTGGATTAAATGTTGATATCACGGCAGGGACAAGAATAACCGGATACCAAAAATATCATTGGCTGTATCGCTCAAAAGATGATTCCAAGAAACAAACAAATGCTAAACAACATATTGATGATATTTCCAATTCAGGCCGCACCAACGAAATTAAGTTAATAAAAATATGGCGTGAGCTGAATCGATTAGAATTTCCGTCAATCTATCTTGAGTATCTGCTCATAAAGAAAGTTTTGCTTAACAGATCAACAGACATCAATAATCTTGACGGGAACATCACATATATTTTTCAAGAATTGTCGAAGGATGAGGGCAATCCGCTGTATTCAAGAATTGAAGACCCCTCAAACACTAACAATATTCTGTCTGACCTTTTGACCAAAACAGAAAAAGAAAAAGTTATCAGTGCCGCTAAAATAGCACTGCAACGAAACTGGGATCAGGTGTTTTATTGAGAAAAAACATGGCTAAAAAGATCGATATTAAAAGGCTATTTTCTGCTCTTGATGAGGAGATGCGATTAAAGCTATCGAGCAAGATCGATGAGATTTATCATCCTCCGACCAAAGGCGATGAATCCGAACTGAACTGGATCGGATTATTGAGAGCATATCTTCCAGAGAGATATACCGTTGATAGCGGTTTTGTGGTTGATCACGAGGGCAACATAAGCGATCAAATAGACATAATCGTTTATGACCGGCATTTTACGCCCTTTATTTTTAGGGGCGAAAATGTTGTTTATATACCGGCGGAAGGGGTTTATGCGGTATTTGAGGTCAAGCCGCATCTTGATACTACGCATTTCAATTATGCGGTCAAAAAGCTCAAGAGCGTAAAAAAACTTAAGAGAACGTCAGCAAGCTTTGCCCACATACTTGGCAAAGATAAAAAAGAGCTTTTCGATATTATCGGTGGCATTCTGACCAAAGAAATTAAGAGCAAGAAATGCTTCAACGGTATAAAGACGACATCTGATTTATCAATAATATTGTCCTTAAATTGTGGGATTAAAATAATAAATGGTGAAACCATCGAGACCCAAGAAAAAGAATCAGTATTAGCCTTTTTCCTTCTCAAATTTATTGAAAAACTGCGCGGCTTGGGATCTGTGTCTGCCTTAGAGGCTGATAAGTATTTAGAGTCGATTAAAATCAAGGAAAAATAGCCATCTGACGAGTCAGAGCATCGCGCAGATGAAAAGGATTTAAAACGATGGAGGTCAATTATGGGTACAACTGAAATAATTGCGGCAATTGGTGCGGCCGCATGGCTGCCACAAATTATTTCGTGGATAGCAAATATTATTACTAAACCAAGTCTTCGGTTCGTTCCAGAGGAAACATCAGAAATTGGTTACACTTTTTTCGGGCCCATCTTCAATCAATCCTTTGCTATTTCGACCGCTAAAAAAGATGCGTTAATTGAACGAATAGCTTTAGTTGTCGTACATGAAAGCGGTGCCAAACATGAGTTCTGGTGGAAGTTTCTTGATGAACGTGGGCCAGAAATAACAAGCTTGAATACAGGCGAACGTGCCGAGTGGCGCAAGAATCAACCAGCAATCGCTTTAAAGGTCAGCACGTTAGGATTAGCGGAGAAAAAGATCGGCTTTCAGGATTTATCTTACCAAGGCAAACTAACAAGTTTATTACAGAAATATCAGGAAACGGAATCTCACTTAGAGAAGACAAAACTCGATAAATATTTAGAGGAGGCGGTAAAAACAAAAGAATTCTTGGATTTAGTGGAATACATTAAGTCTGGGTTTTATTGGGTAGAAGGTAAATATGATGCTTATCTGTATGTTTATGAAGCAACACTGAAGAAGCCGCATAAAGAGTCGTATAAATTTGAATTATCAAAAGCTAATATCGAACAGCTCGAGAAGAATATTAAAATCACACAGGACCATTTTAGAGATTTAGTGTTGTTTAGGGGTAAAGAGAAAGATCGCCCGTTGCATTCTTGGAGATGGGTCAATCCTGGATTTGGGAGAGCTAAAAAGAAATAGACTGTTGAAGGATGAATATGTTAACAGAGTTTCAAGAGATTGGTCATTGTGGTGGTCAATATACTGTAAATGTAAAAACTGCCTCGGATGGACGCAGAAGTTATCAGTTGGGTATACGTCATTCGCGGCCGACTCCTGCATCGTTCATTGCTGTTTATTTTCTTCCACAAGGCATTCCTGTTGCAATGATTCAGCTCGGAGGCATTGGACAAGCATGGAACCCTGCGCCTGTACCCGGTAGCCTATCAATTTTTATTGCCTCAGATACTCAAGGCATGTTTGGCCATCAATGCCAATCTTGCGGTGGTTACTGGAGGTCAAAGTCATTTCCGGCTCATTGGCAAACAACATGCCCCTATTGTGGATTACGCGCTCAGAGTCATGCCTTTTTAACCGATGGTCAAATTAGATATGCAAAGGCTTGTTGTGATTTAATAGAAAAAGCTTTGTCCTCTGATAAGGATGGAGAATCCGTTGTGGATATGGACAAAGTGGCAGATGCAATAGGAAAAGATGGTGAAAAACCCAAATTCTATTATGCCGAGCAAAGTCAGCAAAATAAATACACATGTCCGGCTTGTAAGGATTTAAATGATATCCTTGGGCGATACGGTTATTGCTCCTGTTGCGGAACATATAACGGTGTTTATGAATTGGGAAATGATCTAAAGGATATCCGCGATAAGATTACAAAAGGTAATCAATACGAAGATTGCGCCAGAGATGCGGTGGCCGCTTTCGACAGTTTTGCTCGTCAAATAGCCAGGCAATTATCAAACCGCATCCCAATGACTCCAGCGCGACAAAAAGAATGGAGTAAAAAGATTTTTCATAATATAAAACCGTGTGCTGAAGCTTTAAAAGCCAACTTCGACATTGATGTATTTAAGAATCTAAAGCAGGCTGATATTGATTTTGTAGTTTTAATGTTTCATCGCCGTCATATTTATGAGCATAACGGAGGCGAGGTTGACGCAAAGTACATTAAGGATAGCGGGGATACCTCTGTACGTGTTAAACAAGTTATACGCGAAAGCTCTCAAACAGCAAGTAGAATTGTTGATCTTGTTTTGAAGATGGCACAGAATATTTCTGCTGGATTTCATCTGATTTTCCCGGCAGAAGAAAAGCCAATTGAATTGCATCAAAAATCGAGGCAGAATAAAGTAGCCGTTGATGTTTAGTGGCTGGTTTGGTAAAATAATGGATTGAAAGGCGTCGGTAGGCTGATCATTAGGTTGCGCACTTCATGAAGCCATCGACCCCATTTTTCTTTCGGCCAAAAATGGATAGAATATTTCTTAAGAAAAAAATAGTTTAATGGCGAAAGAATTAAAAAAAGAGCTTAATCTTTTAGGTATATTCTGTATCGCAACTGGCGCGATGATTAGTTCGGGCCTATTCATATTGCCGGGTTTGGCTTTTTCTATGGCCGGTCCGGCAGTTATTTTTTCCTATCTTTTGGCCGGTATTTTTTGTATTCCTACGGTTTTAAGCATGGCAGAACTTTCTACAGCTATGCCCCGGGCAGGAGGGGATTACTTTTATATAATGAGGGGTTTTGGGCCTCTTTTGGGTACTGTCGCTGGATTTAGTACCTGGTTCTCGTTAAGTTTAAAATCCGCTTTTGCGTTAATAGGTTTAGGTGCGTATTTATATACGATCAGTAATTTCTCCATAAGCAGTGTGGCGTTTATATTCTGTTTGATTTTTATTGTATTGAACCTTGTGGGGGTAAAGGAAGCAGGCAGAACGCAGGTTTTTTTGGTTTTTGGGCTTTTAGCCACCCTGGTCATTTACATTCTTTTAGCTTTGCCTAAGCTTAACCAGGAAAATTTCTCTCCGTTTTTCACACAAGGGGTGTCCCCTATATTTTCCACCGCGAGTTTTGTTTTTATTTCTTATGCCGGGCTGGTAAAGATCGCCGCCTTGGCCGAAGAAGTAAAACATCCGGAAAGGAATATCCCTTTGGGTATGATCTTTTCTTTAGTAGTTGTGTCTTTTCTTTATGCGGCGGTGATCTTTGTAACGGTAGGAGTTATGAATCCTGAAGAGCTTCAGGTATCTCTGACTCCTGTTTCTGACAGCGCATTTATTGCAGGAGGAATTTTTCTAAAGATAATAATTAGTTACGGAGCGGTCCTGGCTTTTATTACTACTGCTAACGCTGGAATAATGAGTGCTTCGCGCTATCCTTTAAGTATGAGCAGGGATAATATTCTTCCGCATATTTTCCAGCGGATAAGTTCCAAATTCAAGACCCCGTATATTTCTATTTTAGCTACAGGTTTATTTATGGGCGCGGCCATTTTATTCCTGAAGCTTGAGCTGTTAGTTAAGGTGGCCTCAACAGTATTGATTCTTCTTTATATCTTTAGCAACCTTACCGTAGTATTGTTCAGAGAGAGCAAGATATCAAGTTATAAGCCTAAATTTCGCTCTCCGTTTTATCCATATATGCAGGTTTTTGGGATTTTGGGCGGCCTTTTTCTTCTGATCGAAATGGGTTCATTCATTATCTTTTTGACGGCGGTATTTATCTTTCTGGTCGCAGCCTGGTATAAAGTTTACGTACAGAAAAGGGCAAAGCAGGATTCTGCTCTTATGTATACCTTGGAAAAACTGGTAGCCAATGACAAGGAGTTGGCTTCGGAAAACCTGCTTACTGAACTAAAGGATATCGTTATTCAGCGAGACCAGATAATTGAGGATAGATTTCATAAACTTATTACGGAGAGCCAGATATTGGATATTAATGGCCCTATTACCGCAGAGGAGCTTTTTAGAAAGGTTTCTTTATTATTGAGCGAAGGATTGGCAGTGGTGGACCCTCAGGAGTTGGTGGGGAAATTTATGGCCAGGGAAAAAGAATCGAGTACTTTTTTAAGGAAAGGGCTGGCGGTCCCGCATGTAATCGTGCCGGGTAGCGGTGTTTTCAAAATAGTGCTGGTGAGGGCTAAGGCAGGCGTTATTTTCCCGAATGATGAATTGGCTCATATCGTGTTTATCCTTGCTGGTTCACTTGATGAGCGTAACCTGCATTTAAAGGCTCTTGCTGCGATTGCCCAGATTACCTATTCTGCCGAATTTGATAAACTTTGGTTTTCCGCAAGCCGCAAGGAAGAATTAAGGAATATTGTCCTTTTAGCTGAAAGGAAAAGGGGTTAGTAAAATAAGCACATAAAAAGGAGTATTTATGTTTGAAAAAATTTCTCAAAGTATTAATTTGATTGTAACTCATAATGCGTTTCCTAAGGTTTTGACATCTTTTGTAATAGCCTTGGTTGCTGTTCTATTGACTAAGATAGTAGCAGTATCTCTGTATCATCTTCAAAAAAAGATCATAACAAAGTTAAAAAAAGCCGGTATATCAGGAGCCTCTGCAATTGAAACCAAAGTCACTGTTATCCGCAGGATCATTGAGACCGGTATTTATCTATTCGCTTTTTTTATCTTTCTCCAGCAATTTCCGGCTATGCGCCATGTTGGGACTGCTTTTTTAGCTTCTGCTGGGATAGCAGGAATAATTATAGGTATGGCAGCTCAGAATACATTATCTAATATCATCGGCGGAATTTGTATTTCTTTTTCCCAGCCGGTTCGTTTGGATGACGCAGTGATCTTTAGGAGCGATTGGGGATGGGTAGAAGAGATAGCGTTAATGCATACTATTATACGTACGTGGGATAATAGAAGAATAGTCGTTCCTAACAATGTGTTGGTAAATGAAGTAATTGAGAATTGGACTATCAAGGATCCATCACTGCTGGGAACGGTTATGATGTATGTTGATTATACGTGCGATGTTGATAAGGTTAGGGGTTGGGTTAAAGAAATTATTGACGCGAGCCAGAATTCTACTCCAGAGAAAATAGCTGTAGTGCAGGTAGTTGATTTTACAGAGAAAACAATGGCTTTGAGAATATTATGCAAGGCTTCAGATTCTCCTAAGGCCTGGGATTTGCGTTGTGAAATAAGAGAAAAGCTAATTCAGAAGTTCAAGCAGGAAGGCCTGCCATTACCGCAGATAAGGATTGCTGGCGGTAAAGTAGTATAATTTTCCGGAATCAAGATTCTTATGAATAAAGAAATACCCATTTTTCTTATAGCAATGGTTGTTTTTATGACCGGTAGCCTTATTATTGTTTGTTTTCATTTTACTATTTAAATTTCAGCAAAACTTTAATTTCTCTAAAATAAAGCAGGGAGTTGAATACTGGACTAATTTTAGAGAACATTCCTATAAATAAAGAGCCTTGACCCAGTCAAGGGGTGAGTAAAGCTAAAATGATTTGATTCTGGACGGGTA
>JBAZFL010000039.1:0-11341 GCA_041653455.1 Clostridia bacterium | reverse complement strand
TGTAACTGCTGTTTGTGATGTTTACGAAGACAGAGCCAACAAAGCGGCTGATGATGTTATGAAAAAAACAAATAAGAGACCTTTTGTAGCTCTGGATTACAAGGAACTTCTTGACCGTAGAGATATTGACGCCGTTATTATACCTACCTCATGGGAGACTCATTTTGATATATGCATAGATTTCATGAAAGCTGGAAAATACGCTGCTTCAGAAGTCGGAGGAGCTACCTCTGTTGATCAGTGCTGGGAACTAGTTAAGACATATGAAAAAACTAAAACTCCAGTAATGCTACTGGAAAACTGCTGTTATGGTAAAACCGAGATGACAGTTCTGAATATGGTGAAACAGGGAATATTCGGGGAACTTATTCATGCTCAGGGAGGTTATGAGCATGATCTTAGGGCAGAGGTTGCTATGGGCAGAGAGAACCGGCATTACAGGCTTAACAATTATAAAAATCGTAACGGGGATCTGTATCCGACTCATGAACTAGGGCCGATATCAAAATGGCTGTCCATAAACAGAGGCAACAGGATGACATATCTTTGTTCCATGGCTTCAAAATCTGGCGGTATAAATGAATGGATAAAATCTCACAAAGGTCCGGAATTTGAAAATGCGGATTTTAATTTTGCTCTTGGTGATATTGTAACAACAATGATAAAATGCGCACATGGCGAAACGATACTTTTAATTCATGACACATCCCTTCCAAGGCCATACTCCAGAGGTAACAGGCTTCAGGGCACAAAAGCAATCTGGCTAGAAGATAAGATGTCTTTTTTTATAGACGGAGTCAGTCCTGCAAAAGGATGGGATCATGAATGGGAAAGTTTTGATAAGTATTATGAGCAGTATGAGCATCCTCTATGGAAATGGTATAGGAAGAACGGGCTTGTCGGAGGTCATGACGGCATGGATTATCTTTCTTTAAGAGCTTTTCTGGAATCTGTCAAGAATGGAACGGACACTCCTATTGACGCATATGATATGGCTGCATGGATGAGTATCACATGCTTATCTGAAGAATCAGTAGCTATGGGAGGGCATCCAGTAGTTATTCCTGATTTCACAAACGGCAGATGGATAAACAGAAAGCCTGTAATTCAGGGGAAATACTGTCTTGATGACATATGTTCAGATGAATATTATGCATTTGAATAATCTGGCTTCTAAAAAATCTGATATCAAAAACTGGAAGCTGGGTATAAGTTCCGGTGGTATCAATCATCTGACATTAGAGAAATATATAAATATGAAAACAGCATCAATTGATGCAGTGGAATTATCATATAATTTTGAAAAAGATGAGGGGTTTGATATATTTAAGCAGAAAGAATATGCAGATAATGCGGATATACTGCTTTGGTCTTTTCATCTTCCATGGCATCATCAGCAGTGTAATATCGCTCATCTAGACAGTAATATGAGAAAAATAGCTGTGGATATTGATAAGGAAATGATAAAGAAGTGTTCTGCAGTCGGTATTAAATACGGGGTTATCCACCCATCAGGAGAACCTATTGATAAAAAAGACAGGCCACAGGCAATGATAAATGCGCAGCAAAGCCTTTATGAGCTTTCTAAGACAGCAGAGAAAGAAAATTTTGTAATCGCTGTAGAAAACCTGCCAAGGACATGTTTAGGTAATTGTTCTTCTGATATCAACGAGCTTTTGACTGTTTCAGAATCATTGAAAGTGTGCTTTGATGTAAATCATCTTTTAACAGAAAGTCATAGCGATTTCATTAAGAGAGCAGGGAAGAAAATAGCTACCTTGCATATATCAGATTATGATTTTATTAACGAAAGGCACTGGATGCCTGGTGAAGGTAAAATTAACTGGACCGAACTGATAAATTTACTTGAAGGTATAGGGTATGAAGGTGCATTCATATATGAATTGAATCTGAAGCCTGAAAAAACAATTAAAAGACGTGACCTGACATATTCTGATTTTAAGGATAATTTTAATGAATTATCAAGAAAGATGAAACCTGCAGCGTTAGGAGTCCCTGATATACCTGTTTAAAGTGGTTTTTCATAAGCAAAACGTTCTTTTCCATCATTGAGATATATGATACCGCAGTATATGAAACCATTTTTCAAGAGCATCTTCTGCATCGGCATATTATCCCTGTGCGTGTCTACTCTGATACTGTTTGCATTATAATCAGCAGCCATTTTCCCAGCAAAACTTACTATATCAGATGATATACTCTGACCTTTGTAGTTTTCTTTAACAGCTATGCGGTGTATTACGCAATATGTGTCATTATCCGTTATCCAGACTCCGTCAAATATTCTGTCATATGTCGGTTCATTACCGACAAAGATCGCAGCAGTTGCAACTACTTCGCAGTCTTTTTTTACCACATAACTTATATTATTCTGTATATCAGATATGATTGCTTCATCAGAAGGATATCCATTTTGCCACTGGTCCACGTTCATTCTTTTTAAAGCAGCTTTTGCCTGGGAAAATATCTCCATGACACATTTCAGATCTTCAGGTTTTGTTCTCTCAATAATATACATAAATGTATCTCCGGTTATTTGAAATGAGCACCTCTTTGAGATTTCAAGTCATACAGAAACTCAATAAGGTTTTTATGATAAGGGACAAATTGGTCATTACTGATAAGATCGATAATAGTATTTTTGTCTGCCCATTTTACTGCTGCTACTTCTTCTTGCTGCAGAATAAGGGAATTTATATCCAAGTCTTTTTCAATTATGTAATAGTCATCAAAACCATACGCGAAATGGACAGTAAGAAAAGGCCGCTGGTTATTAAGGTCAAGTTTAAGCCCAATTTCTTCAAGAACTTCTCTTTCAGCGCATGCCTGGCTGTCTTCTCCATGTAAAGCGCTCCCGCCTACTGTCACATCCCATAAGCCTGACCAGCCTTTTTTAAAAGCTTGTCTTTTCTGAATAAGCATTTCATTATCTGAATTGAATATACACACATGGACTACTATATGGTAATCGTCTTTTTCAAATTTTTCACCACGTATTTTACTTATACCGAGCGGGTTTCTGTTCTTGTCATAAAGATCCCAAAGTTCCATATCCACCTTCTTATGATTTATTCTGATTTCATTTCCTTTTCAAACCATGCAAGCATTATATCTGTAACTCTTCCATAACTGTACACCCCGTCGGACTGTCCCTGTGCTTTAAGATAAGCATCATTAGTCCTGCTGGATATTTCTGCAACTTTTCCCTCGTATCTGTCCCAGTGCTCAGAATATCTTTCATAATCGTACTTTAGCTCAGAGGAATATGTTTCAGACAACTGTTTATGAAGTTCTGCATCCTTGGAATAAAGCGAGTTCATGGTATATATTAATGCTATAGAATAAGCGCTATACAACAGATTAACATCAGATGAATCATGCAGGGTATAGAATGCAAAAAAATTAGCTTCATCTTCTGATGTAATGCCATTCCTGTGCGCAAGCTCATGAGCGCAAGTGAAAGGCAGGGCTATTGCAAGATTATTGCAATTAATGTTTGCTTCACCTGTCAGAAATATGAAGATTCCGGAAGTCTGGGTATATGACCAGGCATTTGAAGCTAATACATATTTTGGAGAAGCCTCTTCTTTACCGGTTATTTTACTGACTTTCGCAGCAGTTATAGTTGAAATCCTATTGAAGTCATACCCTGTATAATACCCCTGTTCATTTCGGATAACCTTCATTGAGTACTCATTAGCTTTATCAATAATATATTTATTTAGCGCGACAAGTTCTTCTACAGGCCGTTCCTTTATTTCTGAATCACTAATAAAATAATAGTTGTCCAGTCTTTTGGAGTAATACATGCCTCCCCATAAGGAATAGAATAAAAAAGCAATGATAGAAATGATTAACGTCCATGATGTGAGATACTTGAATATACGGCTCAGCTTGTTTTTCTTCTTTACAAGGTTAATTATGAGTATTATTAAAGATAATAAAAAGGTTAGGGAAATAACATATATGATAACTTCAGCAATGGAAAATCTGACAAATGAGAATATTCTGGACAAGGTATGCATTGCGGATACAGACCATGCTGTATAAATACCATTTGTGAAATCAGGAATATTCTTTACAATAATGATAAATATAAATGTAAGAAGCACAAAGCATAAAGAAGCTATAAGCAATCTTAATGCTTTTTTTGTATCGGTATTACTGATTTTTCTGCTCTTCCTTCTTTTTTTCATCATTACATTGTCCGCTATAAGGGCAGGCACTACATGTTTTGCATGAACTGCAACCCTTTTTCCTGTTCTTTACAAGATACCAGATCACTAAGAAAATTATCAAAGCGACAACTGTTATTATAACATAATCAATCAGTTTCATAATATCACCTTATTAATATTGCTAACTGGTAAAATACCAGTGCAACTGTATATGCCAAAGATGTCTGCAGGAGTACGACTACAAACATAGATTTTGTTCCTAGTTCGCGTTTTACTGCTGCTACTGCTGCGACACAAGGCGTGTATAAAAGAGTAAAAAGAAGAAAAGAAAATGCAGAAACAGGTGTGAATAATGTCGTTAAAGATCCAGAAATGTTTTCCATTCCCGTGCTTAACAATACCGCAAATGTGGATACTACTGCTTCTTTTGCCATAAAGCCGGTTATAAGGGCGGTAGAGGCCATCCAGTTGCCAAATCCCAATGGTATGAATATAGGAGCTATAAGGGAACCTATTACTGCCAATATGCTGTCTTTGCTGTCCTGTACTACATTAAATCTTATATCAAATTTATTTAAGAACCATATTATTATTGAAGCAATGAATATTATCGTAAAAGCTCTTGTAATGAAGTCTTTTGTTTTTTCCCATAATAGAAGCATAGTATTTTTAACTGTTGGCAGCCTGTAATTCGGCAACTCCATAATAAATGGTATGGGATTTCCTTTGAATACGAATTTTTTAGAAATCAGTGCTGAAACGACGGCAAGAAGCATGCCTATAAGATACATTGCAATCATTACAAGAGCACGGTATTGAGTGAAAAAAGCCATTGCAAATACTGAATATATTGGCAGTTTTGCTGAACAGCTCATGAAAGGAGTAAGGAATATCGTCATTTTCTTGTCCCTGTCCGATGTCAGTGTTCTGGTAGACATTATTGCAGGTACAGTACAGCCGAACCCTATAAGCATGGGTACTATGCTTTTTCCTGAAAGCCCTATCTTTCTTAAAAGCTTATCCATTATAAATGCAACCCTAGCCATATACCCGGAATCTTCCAGTAAAGATAGCAGGAAGAAAAGGACTATGATTGTAGGAACAAAAGATAATACGCTTCCTACACCTGCAAATACACCATCAATGACTAATGATTCCACAACAGGATTAATGCCGAAGCTGGTTAAACCTGCAGATACAATTTTAGCGAGTGCATCTATTGCGCTAGATAGAAGATCAGATAAAAAGCTTCCAATTACTCCAAAAGTCAGCCAGAAAATAAGCATCATAATACCTAAGAATATTGGTATTCCGAAAAATTTATGGGTAAGGATGTTGTCAATCTTGATCGTTCTTGAATGATGTCTGTCTGTCGTAGGCCTAACTACTGCCAATTTGCATATATCTTCAATATACTGGTACCGCATATCTGCTATTGCAGCCATTCTGTCTAAAGACAATTCATGTTCCATCTCCACTATTCCGTGTTCAATCATATCCTTTTCATTCTTACCCAGAGCTAAATCCTTCATCATAGGCTCATCGCCTTCAATTATTTTCACAGCAGCAAAAGATGCAGGGACATTAGCTCTTAGAGCATGATCTTCCAGTATATGTGCAGTTGCATGAAGCGTCCTGTGGACAGCGCCTGAACAGAAATCCTGCTTAGGTGGTGCGCATCTGTTATTTACGAGGTTTGATATTGCCTGCATAAGGTCAGTTATACCTTCATTTTTATTTGCTGAAATTGGTATTATCGGTACTTTCAAAAATTCACTAAGAGAATCTGTTTTAATTACTATTCCGTTAGCAAAAACTTCATCCATCATATTAATAGCAATAACCATAGGTATATTCAGAAGCAGAAGCTGCATGGAAAGATAAAGTCCTCTTTCTAAAGAAGTACCATCAATAATGTTTATAATTCCATCAGGATGCTCATTTATCAGGAAATCACGCGTAAGTATTTCTTCTGAAGAATATGGGGATAATGAATATATTCCGGGAAGATCTACAATCTTTATTGATTTATCTGATCTGTATATTCCTTCCTTGACATCTACTGTGACACCAGGAAAATTACCTACATGCTGATTTGAACCTGTTAATTGGTTGAACAGCGTGGTCTTTCCGGAGTTTTGATTGCCTGCAAGCGCTATTATCATAAAGATACCTCCTCAATTTCTATCATGGATGCATCTTCTAGTCGCAGGGTAAGCTCATAACCTCTTAAATATATGCTGATAGGATCTCCCATAGGCGCTTTTCGCTGCATATGGACTACTACCCTGGGAGTCAGCCCCATATCCAAAAGTCTATGGCGTAATCTGCCGTGTCCTCTGACTGCGATAATTTTACCGTATTTGCCGATACCGAGCTTATCCAATGTCATACTGCTTCTCCATATCTGGCATGACCATCATGCAACATGCCAATGATAGGATAACTTATGCTTGCAGGCAAGTCAATAAGCAATTGCTAACTCAGTAAAAAATATTTTTCCATGTAGCATGTTTAACTAAGTTCTAACCTTCAGAGACTCTAAAAATCGTAATCATCGTTGTCATAAATGAATAAACAAGGCATAATATATGTATGGCTTTTAAGCTAAAAAAAATAAAAGGAATTCATGATGAGGTTATTCGATAATTATACCTGTAAAGGAAAACTGCTGACTAGTAAGTGTTTTTCACAACAACTGGCAGAATATGCGCAAAAAGGAATTGAGGATATTGAAGCTTATAAGAAAGAATTAATTATCAGCAATGCTGATAATGCCCTTAAAACAGATATTCCGGTATTGAAAGCAAGCGAGTATATGCAGTTTCATTATACTGGAAACAGGACGGATTTTCAGAAACCATACTATCTAAGAAGGAGTATGCTGATTGACCTGGTATTCGGAGAACTTATCGAGAATAAAGGACGCTTTATAAATAAGATTATAGATATTACCTGGCTTATACTTGAGGAAAGCACTTGGGTGATACCTGCCCACAGCAGAAGCGGTGAGCCGCTTCTTTATGAGCGGGATGATGTATCCTATGTAGATCTGTTTTCAGCATCAACAGCAGCTGTTCTTACACTTGTATATGTTTCTATAAAAGATGAAATAGATAAGAAAGACAAACAGATATGTGCAAGAGTCATTCAGGAAATAGAAAGAAGGATATTGCTTCCCTATGAAAAATATGCACAAAAATGGTGGTATATAGGGTGTATTGAAGGTCATAAGATAAATAACTGGAATCCATGGATACATTCAAACATATTGTTTGCAGCATCGGTTTTTGTACAGGATATAGATAGGCTGGAAAAAATATGTGACAGCATGCTGACTTATACGGATAATTGGCTGGATACATACTGGCCAGACGGAGGTTGTGACGAAGGACCTTCATATTGGGCAGCAGCAGGTGCTTCATATTTTGATTTCCTTGATTTGCTATATAGGATGTCACAGGGTAATATTAATGTATTTGGAGACAGGCTTGTATACAATATCGGGGATTACATAAGGAAGATGCATATTTTTGATAGATTTTTTGTTAATTTTGCTGACAGTGGCCCGAAACCAGGTAATTTAGACGCACATCTTATTTACAGATATGGGAAAATGACAGACAATAAGGTATTAATGGATTTTGCCTGTATGTTTGACATACCTGTAAAAATTTCGAATCATCACCCTCAAAGATCGCTTTTTAATCTCATAGAAGAGAAAGACTGCCAAACAACAAGCTCGTATATCGCTCCTTGCAAGGAAATTATGGAAGATACTCAAGTTTTCATCTTCCGCAATAAAATGCATTTTCTAGCTGTAAAAGGCGGGCACAACAGGGAAGCGCATAACCATAATGATGTAGGGCACTTCGTGATATACGAACCGGACAAACCGATTATAATCGATGCCGGATCGGATACATACAGCAAAAAGACTTTTTCAGAAGAAAGATATTCATTGTGGAATATGCAGTCATCATATCATAACCTGCCGGACATTTCAGGATTCGCTCAGCTTCCAGGATCTGCATACAAGGCAAAGGACGTTAAATTTGAAGATAAAGACAAAACAGTATCAATGCAACTGAGGGAGGCATATCCGAAAGAAGCGGGAATAATATCGTTTATGAGAAAAATCGAGATAAAGGAAGACGCAATCGTAATACTGGATGATATATCGCTTGATAAAGAAGGGTATATAGAGGGCCATCTCATGCTGCTTTATGAACCAGATATAGATAAAGATGTTGTATATGTAAGCAATACGAAAGTAGAAATAAAAAGTACCCAGACGCTCGAATATGAGAAGATATCAGTCCTAAACGCTACTGGATTAAATACGGGAATTCCTGAAAGAGGAGAAATGGCCAAGGCATGGGATACAGATTTTATGTACAGAGTGAAAGCTGGGGTAACGACGGATAAAATATGTATGAAATATGTTATTTCCAGGAGGGATTAAATGGCTTATGAATGGTACGGACATTATGACAATGAGGGTAAGAATTATGTAATTACCAGGCCAGACACCCCAAGGCACTGGTATAACTATATGTATAATGATGAGTATATTACCTTCTCATCGCAGGTAGGATTCGGAGAAGGGTTTGCCCAGGATGATATGGGAAGGCGTATACCTCTGGTAATGAATCGTAACATCTTTTTATGCGAAGAGGAATACTGGTCTCTTTGCGGATTGCCGATAAATTACGGATATACAGACTATTCCTGTACGCATACAGCAGGATTTACTGCTGTTTCGCTAAAGTACAGGGATATATTATCAAAGGTAAGGATTTTTGTTCCAAACAAAGGAATGCAGGAAATCTGGAGTATTACTCTGAAGAATGAGTCTGACAAGGTAAGAAAATTGTCACTTATACCATATGTCAAAACGGATATAGATTCTTCCTACAAACCTCAGGGATATAACATAGCAAGGGGAGGAGCATTCGATGATAAAAATTGCGTATATGGATTCTTCTATACCCAATTTAATTCCGAAAGGAATCTTCCTGCATACGGATATATGTCTTCTTCGGAAAGTATTACAGGTTATGATTCAAGAAGGACTGCATTTATCGGAGCTTACAATGAAGAGCAGCATCCCAAAGCCTTAGAAGAATACAAAGGATGCACAAACAGTGAATGTTTTGTAGAGAAACTCTGTTTTGCCCTGCAAAATACTATTACCTTAAAACCAAATGAACATAAGACGATACATTTTGTAATAGGAATTTCTTTTACCAAAGAAGATATCATGACTGTTGATGAAGAATGGGTAGAAAAACAGTTTACTGCCATGATGCAAAAGTATGATGACCGGTTAAGACATATTAGAATAAAAACCCCATGGGAGAGCTTCGATAACCTTATAAACGGATGGATGGTATATGCAACGGATATGGGCAGCAGATGGGCGCGCGTAAGACATAATGGCTATCGCGATATGAGTCAGGATACCGATTGTCTTGCAGTTTTTAACGCCCCTTTGGCATGGGAACGGATAAAGAGGGTGTTATCATATCAGTATGAAAACGGATACGCACCTCGAACAATAATTGACGGCACAATAAAAGACAGAAATTTTTCAGACAATACAGTCTGGCTGACATTCGCAGTTTATGACATTATAAAAGAGCTAAACAGGCCTGAGCTTATGTTGGAACAAGTCAGATTCAATAACATGACATCAGCTTCAGTGTATGAGCATATTAAAAGAAGCGTGGATTTTTTATATACCTTCACAGGACTATATGGGCTTGTACGGATATGGGGAGGTGACTGGAACGACTGCATAAACTATGCCGGGCTTAAGGGAAAAGGAGTTTCTGTATGGCTTTCAATCGCATGGTGTTTAGCGGCAAAACAGCTTTCAGAATTAGCTGGCCTGTTAGGGAAAGAGGAAGACAAGATAAGCTACATTAATAAATATCGTGTTATGCAAGAAAGGATAGATGAGTACGGCTGGGATGGAGAGTACTATATGTATGCGAGGACTGATGAGGACATTCCATTAGGTTCTCACACTCAGGAGGAAGGCAAAATATTCTTAAATCCTCAGATATGGGCAGTTTTTGCAGGGTTAAATAAGGATGACAGGCATATTAAATCTATGGAGATGGTTGAAAGAATGCTTCAATCTGATGAGGGCATACTATTATCAAAACCTGCTTACACCAGACAGTATGACTATATAGGGTCTATGGCTGAGAAACCAGGAGGAGTGCAGGATAACGGAGGAGTATATCTTCATCCTGCAGCATGGAAACTTGCAGCAGATGCTATGTTGAAAAAGAATGATAAAGTAGAAGAAAATCTGAAGAAGATGCTGCCATTTGATAACGACTATTATGACACAAAAGGGGAGCCTTACTGTATGTTCAATTGCTACTACCTGGATTATCATGGTTATAGGAAAGGTACTCCTGGACAGTCATGGAGAACTGGAACGAACGGGTGGCTTCTTAAATCCACTGTTATGTATATTTTCGGTCTGATACCTGAACCTGAAGGATTAAAATTAAATCCCTGCCTTCCTGTTTCATGGAAGGAGTGTTCTATAACCAAGATATTCAGAGGATGTACTTATAATATAAAGTATATCCAAACGCACAAAGGGCATAATAACCATATAAGCAGAATTATAGTGAACGGGAAAGAGAAACAATTTGAGAATAACACAATACCTGTAAGAGAAGGTGATGTGCTTGATATAGCTGTTTATCTTGAGAACTGATATTTAAATAAAAGTTATAAGTTGCTCAGGTTTGTCTATAACTATTGATGCTCCAAGTGAGTATAATAGCTCTTTATCCCTGAAACCCCAGGATACACCTATGAATTCAATACATGCATTCTTAGCTGTGTTAGCATCTACATCCGAATCACCTACATAACAAGCTTGTGATTTATCGCATCCGAGTTCTTTCAGTGCGATATATACGCTGTCAGGAGCAGGTTTTTTCTGAACTATTTCTGATTCGCCAATTGCTATATCTATATATCCGTTAAAGTATTTTGGGCATATCTTTTTAACGGCAGCATCAAACTTATTTGATACGACTGCAGTTTTGTACCCTTTTGCTTTAATTTCCTTAAGTAGTTCCAAAACACCGTTATATGGTCTTGTTTTGTTC
>JBAZFL010000038.1:0-11454 GCA_041653455.1 Clostridia bacterium | reverse complement strand
CCAATTGCTATATCTATATATCCGTTGAAGTATTTTGGGCATATCTTTTTAACGGCAGCATCAAACTTATTTGATACGACTGCAGTTTTGTACCCTTTTGCTTTAATTTCCTTAAGTAGTTCCAAAACACCGTTATATGGTCTTGTTTTGTTCTCCATGTTATTAGAATAATGAATCTTGAATAACTGCAGGCATTTATCAAAGTCTTTATTGCTTTTCCCATGAGGCAGGGATAACTCTAAAAATCTTTCTGCTCCGTTACCCACATAGCTTCTTGCCTGTTTACGAGTTATGCCTTCATAACCGCATGAATTCAAAGCATTATTCATGCTGTCTTTTAAATCTTCCAGCGTGTCAAGAAGCGTGCCGTCCAGATCGAATATAATTGCTTTATATTTCATTTAACCTCCATTATATATATTGAAATATCTTATCAAGAGAATTAATAACCGGTACTGTCAGGTTATAATCTGTAGAAGCTTCCAGCCATTTAGCGCTTTCGCTTTCTTTTGTCTTATACCAGACAGCATCCATATCAGCGCTGATTGCGCCGACTATATCAGTCGTGTACAAATCACCAACAAAAAGGCATTCCTTGCTTGATAACTGCATTTTATTCAACATGTAATCATAAAATTCCTTCATAGGTTTAACATATCCCATTTCTTCAGAAACAAAAAAATGCATAATATACTGTTTAACCGGTTCCAGCCTTTTATACTGCATGTCAGTCAATCCATTTGTCGCAGCAGCTATGATATGTGTTTTTGAGCACTTCTTTAACACGTCTACTGCATGGTTCTCAAATATATGAGTGTTATTGAATATATCAATGTATTCCTCTGAAAGCTGATATGTGCTTTTTTTATTAAGGCTGTCTATTTTCATAGTATGTAAAAATACTTCGAAGCGTTTATAGTTGTATTCCTTGAAAAGCTCATGGTATTTTTCACGTATTACCGGGTTGTCCAAAAGGTTAAGATCGAAAGATTTCCATAACTCATAACATACCTGTGTGAATATTTCTTCAAATTTCTTGTTGTACTCTATTCCATGGTTAGATAGAAGTATCCTCAATGCTTCAGAAGCAGAAGCATCATACTGCAAAATAGTATTATCAACATCGAATATCAGGCATTTATATCTACTCAATTATCAATTCCGTTTCCTTTAAATTTATACTGCTGTTCCCTGACATGATTACAAATCTTCCAGGTTCTGTAACCCATTTTTTATCTTTCCAGAAAGCCAGATCCCGAGGTTTCAAATTAAAGCAGATTGTTTTTTTCTCGCCAGGTTCAAGCTCAACTTTGCGGAATCTCTTTAGTTCCATGACTGGTCTGACCATTGAGGCTATACAGTCTTTTATGTAAAGCTGTACTGTTTCCTCTCCTTTTGCGTCACCGATGTTTCTGATTTGGACAGAAACAGGTATTTCATCATTTGTCGTATATTTTCCTTCTTCTATTACAGGAGCGGATATCTCAAAATCTGTGTAGGATAATCCGTAACCGAATGGATAAAGCGGTTCCACAGGAGAATTATAATAACCTGGAGCTCTGCCTGGATAAAACCGGTTATAGTGACATTGTATCTGTCCGACATTTCTAGGGATGGTAACTGGAAGCTTTGCTGAAGGGTTATAATCTCCAAACAGTGTCATAGCAACAGCGTTACCGCATTCCTGACCTAAGTAGAATGCAGTTAAAAATGCGTCAGATTTTTCTTTAGCCCATAATACAGAACTTGGCCTGCCATCTATAATAAGCAGTACAAGTTTTTTTGCAGCTTTTCTGACTTTTTCAAATAACAGCTCCTGATCGCCTTTCAATGAAAGGTCATCAGTATCCTCATTTTCCATGCAGGTTGTTTCATTTCCACCTAAAACAAGAAGGGTAATGTCAGCATCTTTTGCTTTTTTAACTGCATCAGGTATATCTATTTTTGAATAATCATTCTGGTCTAAGGCCTGGCTGTAGGTGACCTCGAAGTTACCCTTTGCATAATTGTTTATCCCGTCAAGTACAGATATGAAGTATTTCGGTTTGTCTGTTGAATAGTTGCCAAGCAGCAGCCTGTCAGCATTTGGTCCTATTACAGCCATCCTATTAATGCTGTTTTTATTTAGAGGAAGTAATTTCTCTTTATTCTCTAACAGTATTATAGATTTCAATGCTGCTTTTAAGGCAATCTTATCATGATCTTTATCATAACAGACTTTGTCGCGGTCGTATCTTGATTTACCAAAATACAAAGTTTTTCCAGCCATTGAAACATGATCTTTTCCAGCAGATGCATCTGTATAACACTTTTCTAAGGATTCCTGTTTCGGATCAGCAGTCGGGTCATCAATAAGCCCGAGTTCATATTTTTTAATAAGGACTCTCATTACAGATTTATTAATAGTCTCTTCATTTATCTTACCCTTTTCAATCGCGTTTTTAAGCACCGGACCATAAAGCCTGTTTTCATTCCATGGCACCATCCATGCAAGTTCAGTATCTACTCCAGCATTCATAGCCATAACAGCGCTGGTTTCAGGGCTGTCAGATACGAATAAGGCTGTATGGAGTTTCCTTATGTCACCATTATCGGATACGATTATCCCGTCGAAACCGTATTCCTCACGAAGGATATTCTGTAAAAGATATCTGTTGCTGTGGCAGGGAATACCATTAAGACTGTGGTGTGCTGGCATAACAGAGCATACATGTCCTTCTTTTACAAGAGTTTCAAAAGGAATAAGGTGTACTTCACGCAGACTTCTTTCTGATATTTCCATTGCAGCACCGTTTAGTCCTCCAAGCGGTTCTCCATCTGCAACGAAATGCTTTGCTGTAGCAACTATGTGATCCTTATCCAGATACTTTTCACCGGTTCCTTGTAATCCTAATGAGAATGCGAGCCCTATTCTGGAAACATGATACGCATCTTCTCCATATGCTTCTTGAATTCTTCCCCACCTTGGGTCTCTGACAACTGCCACCATAGGGCCGTAACACTGATGAATCCCGCATGCCCTGCATTCTTTTGCAATTACAGAAGCTATCTGTTCAATCAGCTGTACATCCCAAGTAGAACCTAAAGCTAGTGCTTGTGGAAATGATGTGGCATATGGAGTAACAGCGCCATGAAGGCATTCGCCCTGCTGCATATGAGGAATGGATAATCTTTCATTGCCATTAGGAAAGGATACAGCTAACTGATGAAGTTTTTCATCAAGGGACATCTGGGTCAGTTTGCCTTCTGCCCATTTTTCTGCTTTTATTCTTCTTTCCAGGTTATATCTGTCCATTTTGGCACCTCGCATGCGCTAATTTTACTATATTTATGATTCTATCAAAAAGAGAGATTTTTAACAATGAAATACCGCTTTTTGATGTTGACTTTAACGGCAGTGTAAAGGATAATAACCCAAGAAGGGTTGGAGGAGGCGAAAGATATGACAGAAGAGACCACTCATATATTAACCAACAAACCTGTACCAGATGAGATATCGAAAAGACTTGATGAGCTAGCGTTAAATCAGCGCCTGCTTTTTTTTATAGTCGGTGACTTGTCCAAGGACAGTATGTACAGCCAGTCTGTGCTTGCAGTTACTAATAAAGGTATGTTCTGTTTTGACAGGACATATGATAACGGATACAAATACACAGCTCATGAAGATGTAGAAGAAATAAAAATTAAAAGGCTTTATGGGAATGCCATAATGGTGGTAACAACCATGAAAGAAGGAGTTTTTAATTTTTTCAGGTTTACATATTCTGTCGCTAATCTTTGCGAAGCTGCAGCGGATTTTTCTGAAAGAACTAAACTTGGTGATGATATTGACAAGTCTTTAGAAATGGTCAACGCGGTGTTTGAAAAGCAGTTTTCCAGCTGTCCGAAATGCGGAAGGACGCTTGTCCGTCCGGGTGCTCCATGCCTAAACTGTCAGCCCAAAGGCAAAATAGCAAAGAAACTTATGAAATATATACTTCCGCAAAAGAAGCTTTTGATTATCTGTCTTATTTTCTCCATAGTTACAACAGCGATGTCTCTGGTTCCTCCGTATATCACAAAAATGATGGTTGATGACATTATACCGAAAAACAATAAAAGCCTTCTTATTACAGTAGTATTCGTTCTTTTTGGAACATATATAATACAATATTCCGTCGGAGCGATTAGATCATATCTGTTAAGAGTGAGCGGAGATAAAATAGTCGCAGGGTTGCGAAGCGATATATATGCGAAATCACAGTATCTTCCTATGAAGTTTTATGACAAGACATCAACTGGTTCAGTCATTACTCGAATAAGCAGCGACACCTCCACTTTACAGTCTTTTACCTTAAGGATAACCCAGGAAGTTGTTGTTCAGTTCTTTCTGCTTATAGGGATTATTGTAATTATGTTTGTCATGAATTGGAAGCTGACTTTGCTTTCACTTATTCCAGTACCTCTGGTCGTTATAGGTTCCAGGATTTTCGGTAAAAAAATACTGCCATATTACAGAAGGATATGGAGGAAATGGTCAGCAGTATCGTCCATTCTTACAGATACTATACCAGGAGTCAGAGTCATTAAGGCTTTCACGAATGAAAAAGGAGCAATTGATAAGTTTGACAGGTATAACGAAGAATGGTTGAAAACAGATATTAAGGCAGCCAGAATAACTACATTGTTCCCTCAGATAGTCAGCTTCTTTGTGACATGCGGTTCCTTGCTTATATGGAGCGTTGGAGGTAATCTTGTAATGAATACTCAGAGCGGGCTTACACTAGGTTTACTTGTATCTTTCATATCATACACTTCCATGTTTTACGGACCAGTAAATTTTTTCGCTAACTTCAACGATTCACTTCAGGCTGCAATAGCTGCTGCTGAAAGAGTTTTCGATATTATTGATGCGGAACCTGAAGCGGACTTCGGAAAAGGAATGCACCCAAAGAAGCTTAACGGAAGAATACAGTTTAAGAATGTTAACTTTTCCTTCGATCGCACTAAAATGACTCTGAAGGATATAAACGTGAATATTGAACCAGGAGACATTGTGGGTATAGTAGGTACGACAGGTTCTGGAAAATCGACCCTAATAAACCTTCTTATGCGTTATTATGATAATTATGAAGGGCAGATACTTGTTGATGGACAGGATATCAAAGAGATAGATATGGAGTTCTACAGAGCTCAAATGGGTTATGTACAACAGGAACCCATGATGTTTCATGACACGATATATAACAATATAGCATATGGCAACAGTGATGTTAAGGTAGAACAGGTAATAAATGCTGCAAAGATTGCAAATGCGCATAATTTTATTATAAAGCTTCCTGATTCATACGATACTGTACTTGGTGAGAGAGGTTCCGGTCTTTCAGGAGGTGAAAGGCAGCGTGTCTCCATAGCAAGAGCAGTACTCAAGAATCCCAGTATAATGATATTTGATGAAGCTACTGCTGCTGTAGATTCTGAAACGGAGTTACTTATACAAGAAGCGATAGAAAGATTAATTAAAGGAAGGACCACGCTTATGATTGCTCATAGGCTGTCTACGCTTAGAAAAGCAAACAAAATACTGGTTGTAGACGAAGGACAGATAATTGAAAGCGGTTCACCAGATGAGCTGCTTGCAAAGAAAGGGAAGTACTACAAGCTTATAGAGATACAGACTATGTCATCTAAGCTGCAGAAAGCAAAAGAAGAGGAAAAAATAGAATAGAAAGGAGGCAGCTATGAAAACGCCATATATTGAAGAGGATAATGCAAAGATAACAAGAGTGGACCTCACGCATATGGATGTTGTTATGTATGACGGTCAGAAATTTGAATATGTGGAGCCAAGAAGACTATTCCCAATAAGCGGTTTGAGAAAATACATAACGCTGCTAGATGAAGAGGAAAAGGAAGTCGCAATAATACGAAATCTTGATTCTCTGATGGAAGATTCTAAGAATGCGGTGGAACAGTGTCTGAATGAATATTATCTCATACCGAAAATTATAAAAGTGTATGAGGTAAAGGAAATTTCAGGAAATATAAATATGCATGTGCTGACAGACAAAGGAGAAAGAAAGTTCGAAATATGGCACAGATATAATGATATTAAAATAATACATGGAACCAGAATGCTATTTAGAGATATGACTGATAACAGATATGAGATAGAGGATATTGACAAGCTTGACAAAGCTAGCAAATTAAAACTCGGAACATTTATATGATATAATAATTCACGGAGGAGACAATGAAACTTATTCTTGCTATTGTAAATAATGATGACAGTGCTATTGCAGCTTCTGCCCTTACTGAGGCAGGTTATTTTGTAACCAAGCTTTCCACAACCGGAGGATTTTTGATGGTAGGGAATACGACGTTGCTGATTGGTACTGAAGATACTGAGACTGAGAATGTTATAGAGATATTATCCAGATACTGCAAGACACGCAAACAAGCTGTACCCTCAACTGCATCGTTCGGTAATGGGCTTTCCAATGAAAGCCTTGCACCTGAAGTAACTGTTGGTGGAGCAGCGATATTCGTAATGAACGTGGAAAAAAACGTTAAGATTTAGTTGTTTTCTTATTCTTCTTCTCTGACTTTATTTTTAATGAGCCTGCAGCAACTGCCGGCTTTTTTGTGAATATCCATATGAATATTATCCCTACAAGCATACCTAGTGCTGCTGAAGAGGCATATAGGATGGCGTAAACTAAAGCTGTATAATTGTAATAAATAAAAGCTGCTGGAATAAATAAAGCGGTTGGGAATAGTATGTAAATCCATTTAAAACGGTTATAAAGAGCAAAAATAATGCTTGCTACATATATAAGTGCCGGGAATCCCAATAATAACATGTACAAAATGAAACCCGACATGTTAGTCCCAATAAAAACAACAGGCAGAAGATTGAACATGAATGCATAAAATGCGATATGTATTATGTAATGGTTTTTAAGTCTGGTAGATTTTTCCAGGTCGCTCATTTGGTCAAAATTCTTTTTCATAAATAGATTTTATAGGTACCTTTTAAATATTGCAAGGTGAAAAGCACTTGATTTCACCTAATATTTTTATTTATTCATTTTTTATGATAAATTATATGTAAAGGCTGGCAAGGAGGGATAATTATGTGCGATACATTGGGTTGTGTTAATACAAAGATACCAGTTTTCGGCAAGAACAGCGACAGATGTGTAGATGAACCGCAATTGCTGGAATTTCATCCAAGGAAAAGTAACACTGAGAAATTATTAATGACTACTTACATAGAAATAGACCAGGTGAAAAACACTAATGCAATCTTGATTTCCCGACCTTCATGGATGTATGGTGCGGAGATGGGTGTAAATGAATACGGGCTTGTAATTGGCAATGAAGCAGTATTCACAAAGGGAGGATATAACAAGACCGGTCTTACAGGGATGGATCTTCTCAGGATAGCATTGGAAAGAGCAATTGATGCTAAAAGCGCTTTGGAGCTTATTATTACTTATCTTGAAAAATACGGACAGGGTGGAAATTGCGCATATGAAGGCAAAAAATACTATAATAATTCATTTCTCATAATGGACAGTAATGAGTTATATGTTTTAGAGACATATGACAGGCAATGGGCATACAGAAAAAGGGAAAAAGACAGTATTTCCAACAGGCTCAGCATAAGAAGAACTAAAAATAACTCAGAAAATAGAAACTGTGATTTTGCCAGAATACATTCGGAACCAGTATATACATACCTTTGCGGTTCAGGGTATAGAAGAGAACGTACGCAATCATGCATCATGAATGAATGTGATTTTGAAGGAATTAAAAAAGCATTGAGGAGCCACAATAAAACAAAGGATCCCTTTTCACATGGTACAGCATCCAGCGTATGCATGCATGGAGGAGGAGTTGTTGATAATCAGACAACGGCTTCAATGATAGTACAACTCTATCCAGTGCCTGTAGTATGGGCTACTTGCTCTTCTTTGCCATGTGTTTCTTTGTTTAAACCATATCTGTTTGGAACAAAAGCACCATTTGTCTCAACATACACCTGCAATTCGTATTCTGATGAATCATCAGTCAGATACTGGAAGCAAAGAGAATCCCTTAACAGAAGAATGCTAGGGAACCCTCCTCCTGCAGAATATTATGAACAAATGGAAGTGCTAGAAAAGGAATGGGAGAACCTTGTCATGTCTTCCTATAATGATGCTTCAAAAATGGAAAATATATCATTAAAGGCTTTTGAACAGGAAAAGGAATTTATTGAAAAAATGGACAAGCTTATACCAAAGAACCCTAATCATACTTTTTATCATATGGGATTTTGGAAAAATAGGGAATTATAAATATTATTTACTGCTTATTTCCATCCATTCTTCTTTTAAAATAGAATAACATACAATATCCATGGGTTTGTTTTCGTATGAAGGACGTGCTTTCCGTAAAGTCCCTTCCAGTTTGAAACCGCATTTTTCAATCACTCTCATGGATCGTTTATTATGAGGATAATGATCAACTGACAGAAGATCAAGTTCCATAACAGAGAAAGCATACTTCTGGATAGCTCTAACAGCTTCAGTTGCAATACCAAGTCCCCAGTAGTTATATGAAAGAGCATATCCTAAGCATCTTGTCTTTAGGAATTTTAATGATGAACGTAACAAATCCATATGCAGACCGATGGAACCAATAACTTTGTTATTCTTTTTGTACACAATAGCCCATACATCGTCATTCCTCATAAACATATTGAGTACAGCTTCTGATTCGCATATGTTCTTGTGAGGAGTCCACCCAGCATTAGGTCCGACATTAGGGTTGCTTGCATATTCATATAAGTCTTCAACATCATCAAATGTGAATTCACGAAGAATCAGCCTGTCAGTTTCAATAGTGTCCAGCATATGTACCTCCCTATACCCTTATCGTATTCTTACCGCATTTTAATTGTATTATATTTGCTTCATACTCAAAGACAGCTGTAACATTCTTTGGTATTTCTATTACAAAATTCCTTGACTCATCAATTGTATTGTATGAGACTGAAATTACTCCATGATCGCAGGTTATATGTCCTTTTGCTTTGTTAAGACCCTTTATTTTTTTAGGTGAGATAACTATTTCATCAAAACCAGCAGAACCTTCCTTCTGGCGTATTCCTAATATGTGCTCAAATAGAAAGCGAACTGAGGCTCCGAACATGGGATGATTGTTAGAATCTCCATTCCATCTTTCCCATAATGTCGTCGCGTTATTTTTCATCATGTTATAAAATGAGGCAGTTTTCTTATTTGTAAGGAGTCTGAAAGCAAGATCTGACAATCCGTTATCAAACAGTACGCTATTGAGTATATATGTGCCGAAAATTCCTGTATCATATGTAAGCAGAGATTCATATCTCGTTTTTATATTCTCTAATGTGCGGTTATCCCCTAAGGAAATATTATATGCAAATGCATCCGCACCTTGCTGGCCGAAAATAAATGTATGCTCAAGTTTGGACATGAACGCATTTTCAAAAGCTTCTGTATGTCTGCAGATCATTTTTTGAATCGAATCATACTCAAAATCTTTTTTTAAGATTTTGGCAGCATCTTTTGCCATCATCAGAAGCTTTATAAATATTGCGGTATTTACAAAACTTTCAGGTATATATGCAGGTTCAGGAGTACACCATTCTCCAAGACACCAGCCCTTCTCCTCTTCTCTTACTACAAGGCCATTCTCGCAGCGGCTTTCCATATATGAAAAGTATCTCATCATTTTAGGCAAAAATCTTGTAAGAACTGAAGTGTCTTTATAATGCATATAATATTCGTAAGGAACAACTACTATCGCACCTCCCCATCCGCTGGGTCCTCCGCCTCCTCCATTAAACGGAGCTGTGTGCTGGACATGGCCGTTATTTATATCCTGGCAGTCAGATATATCTTCCATCCACTTTCTGTATATATCCTTCATTTCAAGACAGTACATAGCGCTTCTGCAGCATAATTGTCCATCACCAGTGTAGCCAAGCCTCTCCCTGTGTGGACAGTCTGATGGAACACATCCATGCAGATTGGTTAACTGTGATTGGATATATGCTTTATAATACCAGTTCAATATACGGTTATTGCATGAAAAGGATGAAGTAACAGCAACATCAGTGTGTATGACATGGCATGTTTCACAGCTTGCATTGTCTGTAACTGTAAAATATCTGAAACCCTGCCATGTAAAGAAAGGGTGATAATTTTGAGTAATGCCATCGGTAATGTATTTCATGGTACATTTCTGACCTTTAGCACCTCCCATTGAAATAAAGTCAAGGTTGTTATTATCATCAATACATTCTGCACATTCCACAATTACTGTCTTGTTCTTATCAGGACAGTTTATAACAGGATATCCAGTAATGTTGATGCCAGCATCATAAAGATAGCACCCGTTAATTTTAGATATTAGTTTTGGTTTAATTTCCTTTATTATCCTGTCACTATTAAAATCCTGTATATGGTAATCGCTTTGCGGTGCAGGACAGCATATGCTTTGCGTCCAGCCCGCTGTTTCTGCATTTAGAGTGTTCCACATATAATCAAAACCAGTATAATCATGCTCTTCACCATAAAAGAGATTGGAAGATTTAATGAATCCCTGTTTAAAAACTACTGACTGGTCAGAACAAATATCAGTATTACCAAGATGCAGATGAAAACACAGCTTTATCCTTCCGTATGTGACATTACCTTCTCCCAGTCTTTTAGTCTGATTATAATAGCCGGAACCCAGTATTATACCTATGCAGTTTTCACCAATATTCATGTATTTTGATATATCATACCTAAGGCAGTATATTCTGTGGTTCATAGTGTCGTGTATTGGATATCTGAATTTTGCAGTATCACGTGGATGATAATCTGAATATGCTGGGGTGAAAAGATCATCACTTACTTTGATACCATTTATATACAGTATAAAATAACCCAAACCGGTTATGGTTATCACTGCTTTTTGCTCACCATCATATATGAATGTCTTTCTGAATATGGCAGAATCGACATCTGTTGAAGGCATTATCCATTGTGCATCTTTAAATATGGTCTTATGAAACATAAAATCTCCAAATACTTGTAGGATTAACATGACTATTATACACAAAAACACAGCGGTATTTAAGATAAAATATATAAAGCATTCCAATTAATCATGCTGTTGACTATTAGCTGGTTGTGTCATAAAATCCTTAGTATAAATTGGGAGGTTCGTATGAAAGCAAAGGATATTGAAAAAGCCAGGAAAGAAGCACTTGTGATGTATGAAAAAGCACATATAGTGCTTACAGACAAAGAGAAAGACAATATTGAAATAGCGGATTTCGGACTTAATGAATTCTATAAAACAGGACTAAGCTTAGTCACATATGTGAATACAAAGAACTGCTGCGCAAAGGAAATGGTACTTCATCCATTTCAGACATGTCCAGAGCATAAGCAT
>JBAZFL010000037.1:0-11484 GCA_041653455.1 Clostridia bacterium | reverse complement strand
GATACTTACGATGTCGGAACCTGCAGATTCATCAGTAAAACTGGTTCTTTACCAGTTTGGTCAGATTTTAAAAGGAAATATACAGGACGAATTCGGCTCTAACAGAATCTATTCATGGAGAGTTGTATATGGATTTTTCAAGGAGAAACCAATTATAGGGCATGGTCCGGATACGGTTTTTGACTTATGGATGCGTGAAGAACATATATACAGTATGGCAAAATACAAGACATATTTCGACAAAGCCCATAATGATTATCTGCAGGTAATGGTTACAACAGGAATACTCGGATTGATTTCCTACCTGACTTTTCAGATTTCTCTGCTCGTACGTTCGTTTAAGAAGTTTGATCAGCCGCTGGTAGTAGCACTGGTTACAGCCAGTATATGTTTTTGTGCACAGGCGTTCTTTAATATCGGAGTTCCGATAGTTGCTCCATATGGATGGATAATATTCGGCATGCTTGCATCAGTTATAAGAAAAAAAGAAGAAAATTACTAAGTTTTAGTATTCGGGGGGATATAAAGTTTTGGTAAAAAAGATAAAAGATAATGGCTTGCTTATAAAGAAAATAATGCTTTTAATAATTGATACAGTATCAATAAATGCAGCTACTTTTCTTTCCTTGTTTTTCCGGTATGAACTGAGTTTTTCAAAGATTGAGTATCAGTATCTTGTATATGCTCAAGAATTCATATGGATAGATACGATTTTTACTTTGATAATTTTTGCTATTTTCGGTCTGTACAGAGGATTATGGAAGTATGCCTCAATCAAGGAGTTGTTTAACATAATTATCGCCTGCGTTATATCATACGGATTTAAATTTCTAGTTACATCATTACTTGGAATCAGCCTTCCAAGAAGCACGATCTTTTTTGGAGGCATACTTTTAGTAATGATGGTATTTGCCACAAGATTCAGTTACAGATTCTTAAGATATGTGCTTCATGAGAACATTCGAGGAAAAGGCATAAAAAGAGTAATGATCATTGGAGCAGGTGATGCAGGAAATATGATTATCAGGGAAATTAAATCCAGCGATAATCTAAATTCCAGAGTCGTATGTGTGATAGATGATGATAAGAATGTTCACGGCCTGTACATACAAGGTATAAAAATCGTCGGAGACAGAAATCAGATAATAAATAGTGTGAAGAAGTTCAAAATAGATGAAATAATAATAGCCATACCTTCTGTTGCCGCACAGGAAAGAAAGAAGATTTTAGATATTTGCAAAGAGACACAATGCATATTACGTACAATACCCGGAATGTACCAGATTATAAACAATGAAGTAAAATTATCAGATCTTCGAGATGTCCAGATTGAAGATTTGCTAGGCAGGGATGCAATTGACATAAATGTTAATGAAATACTTGATTATGTTAGTAAGAAGGTAATTTTAATAACTGGAGCAGGAGGGTCTATTGGCGGCGAGCTCTGCAGACAGATAGCAAGCCATAATCCATCTATGCTTGTAATGTTGGACATTTATGAGAACAGCATATATGATATACAGCTTGAAATAACTAAAAAGTATCCCGAAATGAAAATTGAAGTACTTATAGCAAGCGTAAGAGATGAAAAAAGAATAAAAAACATATTGAATAAGTATAAACCAGAAATCATATTCCATGCTGCAGCACATAAACATGTACCACTAATGGAAGCAAGTCCCAATGAAGCTGTAAAAAACAATGTGTTTGGGACTCTGACATTGGTAAAGGCAGCTGATGAATGCAAAGTAAGCAAATTCATTATGATATCTACAGATAAAGCAGTGAGACCAACTAACATAATGGGAGCTACAAAAAGAATATGCGAAATGATTATTCAGGCATATGATAAGAAATCAAAAACTGATTTTGTTGCAGTCAGGTTCGGCAATGTCCTAGGTTCTAATGGCTCTGTGATTCCAATTTTCAGAAAACAAATAGCAGAAGGCGGTCCGGTGACTGTCACTCATAAAGATATTACTAGATATTTTATGACTATTCCCGAAGCGGTATCTCTTGTTCTACAAGCTGGATATTATGCAAAAGGTGGAGAAATTTTCATACTTGACATGGGTGAACCTGTGAAAATATATGATCTTGCCAGGAATATGATAAAGCTTTCCGGACGTACACCTGATGTAGATATTAAGATAGAAGTAACCGGACTAAGACCTGGTGAGAAACTATATGAAGAGCTTCTCATGGATGAAGAAGGAATAGAAAAAACACAAAATGACTTAATTTACATAGGACATCCGATCCAGTTTGACGAAAGAATATTTTTTGAGAATTTAAAACAGCTTAAGAAAATGGCAGAAGAAGAAGTTACATGTATGAAATTACTCATAGCTAAAATGGTCCCTACATATATTCCGGATGGAGCCGATATGGAAACAACAGATAATCAGGAAATTAATGAATGCATGACCAGACTTTTTGCTGAAAATAATCAGGATAAGTAGTTATACAAAGCTATAACTGAATATATAAAAATAGCAAATGGAGGTAAGTTTCATGAAGACGGACGATAAGATCCAAAAACTCGTCGATAGCTACGGTTCGTGGTTTAACGAGGACAGCGGGTTTAAATCTGCAAAAATGACAAATAGACATGCCCCATATCCGTTACTATTCTCGCCTATAAAAATTAACAGGCTGACTATTAAAAACAGGCTTGTAATGGCTCCTATGGGTAACATTAATATGGCGGAAGAAACAGGACGACCTAATGAGAAAATGATTGAATATTTCAAAGAGCGTGCCAAAGGAGGAGTAGGTCTCATAACTACAGGCTTAATACCTATAAGTTTTGGTATAGATCATTCCTTGATTGAGCTGGATAAACTTACATACTTTCCAAGGATAGATCGCTCAAGGACTGTATATATGGGATGGAGAAACCTTGCTCATGCTGTTCATTCATATGGAGCAAGGATTTTTGTGCAATTAACACCAGGACTAGGAAGAGTGGGTAACCCGCAGTGCCTGACTAACCAGTTTAAATTTCCAGTATCAGCCTCAGTTAATCCCAACTGGTATATGTCGGAAGTCCCATGTATGCCGCTTACAGATGCAGCCTGTAAGAAAATTATTAAAAGAGCAGGACAAGCTGCTGCAGATGCTAAAGCATTTGGATTGGATGGAGTATATCTTCATGGTCATGAAGGGTATCTTCTTGAACAGATGACCAATCCTGCCTTTAACAGAAGAAAACTTGGAAGATATGCTGACTGGCAGGCTTTTGGACTTGACATGATACAGGAAATAAGAAGGAGAACAGATAACTCATTCCCGATCATGTACAGGATTGATCTATCGCTTGCTCTTAATGAGACATATGGCGAGAAAATGAATACTAATGCGCTTAAAAAATTTAAGAATGGAAGAACCATAGACATGACTCTGGATTATATGAAAAACCTTATATCTAAAGGAGTGGATATGTTTGATGTAGATTTAGGATGCTATGATAACTGGTGGCTGCCACATCCGCCGGAAGGAATGCCTCCTGCATGTTTTGCAGATGTAGCAAAGATAGTAAAACAGTATTTTGATGATAATAATATTATTTCTAATGCCGGAGTAAAAGTACCGGTAGTTGCTGTTGGAAAACTTGGGTATCCTGATGTTGCAGAAGAAGTGCTTATGCAGAACAAGGCCGATATGATTATGCTGGGCAGGCCTCTTCTTGCAGACCCTCATTGGCCGAATAAAGCAAGAACCGGACATACTGATGAGATAATACCATGTATAGGCTGTCAGGAAGGATGTATAAATGAATTTGTTGAAGGCGGACATCCACAGTGTGCAGTTAATCCGAGAACAGCTTTTGAGCATATGTATCCTGAAGAACCGCAACCTGCTCAGAAAAAGAAGAAAATAGCTGTAATTGGTTCAGGGCCTGCTGGAATAATGGCTGCTGTAATTGCTGCAAAAAGAGGACATGATGTAACTATTTTTGAAAAGCAGACGGTGGTAGGAGGAAGATTAAATGCCGGAGGCAAACCGAAAATCAAGTTTGATATACAGAATTATCATGAATATCTTAAGAAACTTCTAGAAAGAACCTCAAAGGAATATAAGCTTAAAGTACTCCTTGGAACAGAAGCAAATGCTGATATAATCAAAAAGCAGGGATATGAAACTGTGATATATGCCACAGGAACAAAAGATGTGGAATTAAAGCTTCCTGGCTATGAAAAAGCCAACAAGATACAAGCAGTTGATGTACTGGAGGACCCTTCCTCTGTGGAAAAAGCCAATAAAGTAGTGATAATAGGCGGAGGAGTAGTTGGATGCGAAACTGCATTTTACCTTAATAAAGAACTTGGTAAAGATGTCACAGTAATAGAGATGGAACCATATATAATGAACCATGTATGTACTGCAAATAGGGCATATTTAATTCATTACATGGAAAAAGCTGGTGTAAAACTGCTAAACTGCACAAAACTCTTAAGTTACGAAATAGGTGGAGTAAAGGTATCAAGAAATGTTTCCAAAACAGTGCCTGACCCATACAAGACCTGGAATCCGATATTGCCACCCAATGTAGAAAATCCGCTTGCTAAGAAAATCAAAGAGGAATATGAGGAACAGTTTATAGAAGCAGATATTGTAGTGCAAGCCGCAGGCGGAAGATGTGATGATGCAGGATTCTATGCTTTGCAGAAAGAATTACCTACTTGTGAAATGTTCAATATCGGGGATTCCTTTAAGGGAGGCAAGGTGTTTGAAGCAACAAAGGCCGGTTATGCTGTAGGGCTCTCAGTATAGGAGGAGAAAATGGATTATAAAATGTATCTTACTGAAGAGGAAAAAGCTATTCTTAACGGTGAAAAGGGTGATGTAATGGCAAAAGTCATGAAATCACTAGTTATGTATGGAGAAGTGTTTAATGCAAAAAGAATGGTGCCGATTAATGCGCCTTCTCATTTTGTAACCAGCTTTGGAATATCTATAATGAAAGCTGTATTCGATATTATGGATGAGATAAATAATGAAGGTATAACAACAATAGACAAATTCACAGTTGATCCAAGGCCATTAGACTATGCTAATGTCAAGTGTAATCCACTGGAAAAACTGGTTTTTGGTATTATGTACGGGAAACAGGATGATTATGAGGAGCAGCTCAGAAAAACTGGGCTCAAAGACAGCAATGCTTTCAGCTGTACCTGCTACATGAATGAAGTTGGTAATATACCAAAAAAGGGAGATATTCTATCATGGGCAGAATCTTCAGCAGTTGTATATGCAAATTCAGTTATTGGTGCAAGATGCAATAGAAACTCAGCTTTAATAGAAATGTTTGGAGCAATATTGGGAAAAGTTCCGGAATTCGATTTGCTTACAGATGAAGGTAGGAAAGCTACGTGGATTATTGAAGTAAGAACAAGCAAGAAGCCTGAAGCTCAGGTCTTAGGAAGCGCTATTGGCATGAAAGTCATGAGTGAAGTCCCGTATATAAAAGGGCTTGATAAATTTATAGGCAAGGAGCTCAATGACAAAGCAAAAGACTATCTGAAGGATATGGGAGCTGCAACCGCTTCTAATGGCGCAGTCGGTCTTTATCATGTGGAAAATCTTACGCCAGAAGCTGTTGAACAGAAGGAAGAATTAATTAGGGAAAAAGCAAAAGTATATGTTATAGACGACGCAGAGATGGAAAGAGTAAAAAAGAGTTATCCGGTTATATGGAAAAACAAAGATGCTAAACCTACAAGATGCTTTATAGGATGCCCGCATCTGTCATATAACCAGCTAGTAGAATGGACAGACAGAATGACAAAGGAATTAGAGAAACAAGGCAAGAAAAAAGTCTCTATGGAAACAGTGTTTACAGCGGCTCCTGATGTAGTCGAGCATTTTAAGAAAAATAAGGAATATTATGAACGAATAGTAAGCTATGGCGTAAAAATCTCGTCTATATGCCCGCTTATGTACATGAATAATCCTATCTGCGCAAAAAGAGCTGTAGTAACAAACTCCAATAAACTAAGAACTTACACCACTTCAAGGTACTTTACAGATGAAGAGATAACCAGTATTGCAGTTAGGGGGGATATCGCAAGATGAAAAGGGAATTCAAAGGCAGAAATGTTGTAGCAGGTTCAGTTCAAGCTGAAGCTGTAGTATCTGGAAATGGAATGAATACTTTGGCTACATTCCAAAAAAGCATCTTGGCAAAAAAGAAAACCGTAGTCGGTAGTGATCAGAACAATGCTGATCTTTACAAAAAAGAAATTACGGGTAAAGCTCTGTGTCTTCCTAGAACAATAGGTTCGACAACTGGGGGAATGGTGCTTCAAAGTGCCGCTTCACTTGGGTTAGCTCCAAAAGCCATGCTGTTTAGTGAAGGCATTGACTCTATCGGAGCAGCCGGAGTAATACTTTCTGATGTTTGGACAGTGAACAAGATTGTTACTGTTGATGGTTTGGGACAAGAGTTTTTGGATTATGTAAAAGACGGAATGATTATTACAGTAAAGGAAGATGGAACAGTTATTGTTGAATGATTGAATCAAGTTTAATCAAAAGGGTTATGCATAATGCATAGCCCTTTTATTAAATATATAGTTTGATTAAAATTTCTGTTATTTCTTGTAGAATTGAGGAAGGTAATCTCTGTTCTTTTCCATCATTTCATCAACCATTTCTTTTATCTGGTCAAGTGTAAGAACTGCAGAAGTAAGCGGATCAAAAGCAATTGCATGAAATACTTTTCTAGCATCACCTTCCAATGCTGCATCAACAGCCATAATTTCACAACGAGCAGTCGTATTTATTAAAGTTGCCAGCTGATCAGGAAGCTTTCCTATATGAATAGGTTCTAAAGAGTTCTTTGAAGCTAATACAGGAACCTCTACACAGCAGTCATATGGAAGATTTTCTATTATCCCGTAATTCATTACATTACCGTTAAACTTGAACATAGTATTATCTCCGAAGACAGCGTTGAAAATATATGTCGCATACTCATGACCGCGTTCCAGATTAATCTCATCCTTTGCGAGCCATTCCTTAATGGTATCACGCCATGTATTTTTTACATCCATATATCTTTCTAGAATATGGGCAAAATGTCCCGGATTCCAGTTTGTACCATCCATACAGTATTTTGCCAGTGCTTCAGGATTTTTTCTGTACCATGCAACATATTCACTGTTATGACCTGAAGATTCGGTCACATAATAATCAAGGTGTTCGTACATGTTGTTTCTGACAAGCTCCTTTTTGTAAATCTCGGGATTTTTAAGTGCTTCTTTTATTAATGGATAAGCGTCTTTTCCATTCCATTTGTATTCAAGATAAAAGGCCTGATGATTTACCCCTGCGCACTTGTATGTTACTTCATTAATAGGAGCGCCTATCCAGTTTGCAAGCATTTC
Organism: Clostridia bacterium; assembly: GCA_041653455.1. Classification (GTDB taxonomy): domain Bacteria; phylum Bacillota; class Clostridia; order DUPQ01; family DUPQ01; genus DUPQ01. Next base: position 4,093 of record JBAZFL010000037.1, on the reverse strand, counting down.
GGCTGTGCCTTGAACGCTATGACATAATCCGCTTATCATAAGTTTAGGAAACTTTTTCTGCATAGCCCTGCAAAGCATGGCCATCGGATTTGTGTAGTTCAAAAAAACTGCATTAGGACAGTATTTCTCAATATCTTTACATATATCCAGCATTACCGGTATTGTTCTTAATGCACGGAAAATTCCTGAAGGTCCTCTTGTGTCTCCGACATTTATATCCACTCCATACTTTTTTGGGATTAGTATGTCATGCTGCCAGACGTCTACATCACCTGCTAAAATTGTGCAAAGTACACCGTCTGCACCTTTGAGAGCTTTTATCCTGTCTGTTGTTGCTGTAACCTTTGCCGGGTAATTTCCAGCTTTAATAATTTTCTTAACAGCTTGATGGATATAGTCTAATCTCTCTGGATCAATATCCATAAGCATTATATGGGCATCACGAAAGGCTGGAAAAGTAAGAAGGTCTTTTACCAGGTTACGAGTAAACCCAAAACTGCCACCACCTATAAATGCAAATTTCTTCATGGGCATCTCCTTAATGTAGTTAATATAGATATTGTACCACTTTAAAGCGCATATGGTATAAAAATTACTTTTCTTTTTAATATATAGGTGTATAATGAATTGAAAACTTTTGAGGTATACACATGATAAGAGAAGATTTAAGAAATATAGCGATAATAGCCCATGTAGATCATGGCAAGACTACACTTGTTGATGCCATGCTTAAGCAATCTGGCGTTTTTAGAAAAAACCAGGTTGTTGCAGAAAGAGTAATGGATTCGAATGATCTCGAAAGAGAGAAAGGAATAACAATTCTTGCAAAAAACGCTTCAATAAGATATAAAAACACAAAAATTAATATAATTGATACTCCAGGCCATGCAGATTTTTCTGGAGAAGTAGAACGTGTACTTAAAATGGTTGATGGTGTATTGCTGTTAGTGGATGCATTTGAAGGACCAATGCCGCAGACAAGGTTTGTACTTTCTAAAGCACTAGAGCTTAATCATAAAGTAATAATTGTTGTTAATAAAGTTGACAGAGAAGGTGCTGATATTGAAAAAACTGAGAATGACGTATTGGAACTTCTTATGGAGTTACAAGCCAATGATACCCAGCTTGACAGTCCTTATGTTTTCTGTTCTGCAAAAGAAGGAGTTGCTTCACTTTCATCTAAGATAAAAGGTGCAGACTTATCTCCTTTGTTTGATACTATAGTAAAACATATCGACCCGCCAAGAGGGGAAGAGGATAAACCTCTGCAGGTTCTAATATCATCCATTGATTATAATGACTATGTCGGAAGGATTGCTATAGGCAGGATTGAAAGGGGTCGTATAAAGGCAAATAGTGATGTAGCAGTCGTAAACTTCCATAATCCTGAAGAGCCGTACAAAGCAAAAGTTACAAATATGTATGGATTTGAAGGAGTTAAGAGAGAACCGATAGAAGAGGCTTATGTAGGCGATATTATCTCTTTCTCAGGTATTCCGGATATATCAATTGGTGACACTATATGTGAACCGGAGAATATTGAAGCAATAGAATTCGCAAAGATATCACTTCCGACAATAGAAATGACTTTTTCAGTAAATGACAGTCCGTTTGCTGGAAGAGAAGGAAAATTCGTAACTTCAAGACATTTAAGGGAGCGTCTATTTAGAGAAACCCTGAAGGATGTTTCTTTGAAAGTTAAGGAAACAGAAGGAGCCGATGCTTTTATAGTTATGGGAAGAGGAGAGATGCATCTCTCAATTCTTGTAGAGACAATGAAAAGGGAAGGTTATGAATTCCAACTTAGCACACCCAGGGTATTATACAGGGATATAGACGGGATGCGACATGAACCGATAGAGCATGTATATATTGATGTGCCATCAGATAGCGTAGGAGCAGTCTGTGAAAAGATGGGAAGAAGAAAAGGCGAAATGCTTTGCATGAATCTTTCAGGTATAAGAATGAAGATGGAATTCCTAGTTCCGGCAAGAGGATTGTTCGGATACAGAAATGAATTTCTGACAGATACCGCAGGTGAAGGAATTATGAACACTCTTTATGAGGGTTATGCTCCATATAAAGGAGAAATTGAGTACAGAAACAGCGGTTCTCTGATAGCTTTTGAAACAGGAACTGCTGTGACATATGGATTATACAATGCTCAGGAAAGAGGAATTCTCTTTATATCTCCAGGTGAAGAGGTTTATGTAGGAATGGTTGTAGGTGAAACACCGAAAGATGAGGATATAACTGTTAATATTTGCAAGAAGAAACATGTTACAAATATGAGGGCATCTGGAAGTGATGAGGCATTGAGACTGTCTCCTCCAAAAAAGATGAGTCTTGAACAAGCAATGGAATACATTAAAGAAGACGAATTATTGGAGATAACACCTGTAAATATGCGTATTAGGAAGAAGATATTAGATCCAGTTCTACGTATGAGGTCAAGGCTTAAAGACAAATAATAAGCTAATCAGTTCTTTTAATATAGTAATAGTCATAATCCCGGCCAAGTATCTCATGGCAAATCTTCAAGGATTCCTTTAAATCCTGGAAGATTTTTTCATTTATAATTGAACTTGACCCGTACTCATATTCATTTAATGCATCATGAGTCGGGAGGACATAGAATCTTGATCCTCCCCATTCAGGTGTAAGCATATATATAGGGACATAATCATAGCCTTTAATTGTAGTGATATTTGTTTCAAGGTCTTTTTCAATATAGAGGTTCAGTATAACAGAAGTAAGAGTATAATGAGTCCTTGTTATATTCGACATAAAATTCCCCAGAGCATAACAAACGAAAACTTCCTTTTCCATACCATCAGCGGTCTGGATAGTCTGCATACCCATAGGTTGTATAACATGAGGATGGTTTCCGATTAAGATATCCACACCATTTTCAAATAAGAATTGAGCAGCTTCTCTTTGCTTTTCATTTTCTGATGTTACATATTCTGTACCCCAATGTATGAGTGCAATTATGAGATCAGTATTAAGAGATCTTGCATACTCAAGGTCTGATGACATCTGCTGCTTGTTCAGGATTGAGTACGGTCCTAGATAGTCTTCATAAAGAAGATTTACACTGAATTCTTTACCTTCGGGTATTCTTATGACATTAGTTCCATATGAATAATTAACAATCGCCATGCTTATTCCATTAACTTCTTTTACAAGTACTCCATTTGAAGCATCACGATCCTCTATTGTCGCATAGGTTCCCAGTTGCTCCAATCCAGCAGCTTTCACATGCTCAATAGTGGAAACAAGGCCTTTAAAGCCCTTATCGAGGCAATGATTGTTTGCAGTGCTGACAATGTCTACCCCTATATCTTTAAGGTTCTTAGCTAAAGCAGGGGGAGTATTAAAAACAGGATAACCTGTGTATTCGCCCTCTGCCATGGATGTTTCGAGGTTAGCAATTAAAAGATCAGTCGTCTTTGTATAATTCTTTATTCGGCTTAATGAATTCGAGTAATCATATTCACCTGTTTCAGCATTAAATGCATCTAAAATCTGAGTATAGTGACTCATAACGTCTCCAATCGCGGAAAGCTTCATTGTAGTTACTTTCGGGCTTTCGGTAACTTGAACAGGGTCGCTTGTGACAGATGGGCTGGGAGAAGCAGATACCGGAGGAGTTGTTTCTGAAGGGGGAACAATGGAAACAGATGGTGTAGGAGATGTGGTTAACAAAGCGCATGAAGACAATACAATAGCAATAAGCATTATAGATATAGCAAAGAGTATACTTTTTTTCATCGTGGTACCTCGTATTTCATTACATAGTCTGCCTAATCAGTAGAATTGGCATAGTTAAAAGTATAAGTGTTTAAGACATAACTGTAAAGCCTGCATATTATTGCTGCAGCTTCTGAACGGTATAAATTTTCATTTGGTCCGATTGTATTATCAGGATATCCATTCAAAACTTTCATATATGAGAAGTATGACATAGCATCATAAGCCCAGAAAGGCACTTTATCTTTATCAGTGTATTCCATGTCAGGACTTGCTGTTATACCGAAAGCACGGCTCATTATGGTAGCTGCTTCAGCTCTTGAAATAGGATCAGATGGTT
>JBAZFL010000036.1:0-11523 GCA_041653455.1 Clostridia bacterium | reverse complement strand
GCCTTCTGTTTCTATTACATCGTTTGCCAAAACTATTGCCTCCTTATCCTAAGCATTATACCACACCTTGTTTTGAAGAGTATTTTTCAATTTCATTCAATACATCTTCAGCCACTTCGTCCTGGGGCTTGTGTCCGTCTATATCAACAAGAATCCCTTTTTCCTTATACACCGCAATGATAGGTTCTGACTGTTGCTTATACGCATCAAGCCTTGTATTTGCTACTTCAACGGTATCATCTTTCCTTGTGTATAGTTCACCATTGCAAAGATCGCAGATTCCCGGTACCTTTGGAGGATATGTTACGATGTGGTATGCTTTTCCGCATTTACACATCCTTCTGCCTGATATCCTTCTTATGACTTCACTATCTGTTACAACCAGATTGATAGCCATATCAATGGATTTTCCGCACTCATACAGCATCCGGTCTAAAGATTCCTGCTGATTGATTGTTCTTGGGAAACCGTCAAGTACGAATCCGCCTTTACAGTCTTCCATATCAATCCTGTCCTTCAATATCTGTATTGTCAGTTCATCTGGAACCAACATTCCTTTGTCAATGTACTTCTTTGCTTTTTCTCCTATTGGAGTATTGTTAGCAATGTTCCACCTGAATATATCACCTGTAGATATATGCGGTACTCCAAGTCTATGTGCTACTACAACGCTCTGTGTGCCTTTGCCGCTGGCTGGGGCCCCTAGGATAATAATAATCATGGCTCTCCTAATCAAGGAATCCCTTGTAATGCCTCATGAGCATCTGCGATTCCATCTGTTTGACTGTTTCAAGAGCTACACCGACAACAATCAGCAAAGCGCTTCCTCCAAAGCCTATCTGTATACCTACTATCCTTGCAAGCACAGATGGTATTGTGGCCAGCAATGCAAGGAACAATCCGCCGAACCATGTGATTTTGTTCAAAACATATGCAAGATACTCTGCTGTTGGTTTGCCCGGCCTTATACCAGGTATGAATCCGCCATTCTTCTTTAAGTTATTAGATACTTCTACAGGGTTGAATGAGATCATCGTGTAGAAGAACGAGAAGAAGAAAATCAGTGCTGCATATATCAGAAGGAAACTCCATGAATCCGTCTTCTGCAAAGCCATTAAAAATTTATTTTCCGTATTAGGTGCAACAAAGTTGATAATGATTGAAGGCAGAGTGGTTATTGATGAAGCGAATATTATCGGCATAACGCCTGACATATTTACCTGCATCGGTATATGAGTGCTCTGTCCACCGTACATTTTTCTTCCGACAACTTTCTTTGCATAGTTTACAGGTATCTTTCTTGTTGCTCCTGAAACATAAACTGTTCCTACTATCATTCCGAGCATTACTACTAAAAGCCCTACTACTAAAAGTATTGTCTCTATAGCTGTAGCTCCGAGTTTCCCACCTTGCCAGCTTGCATAAAGTACAGCAGCTCCTGTAGGTATTCTGGATATGATACCGACGAAGATTATCATCGATATTCCATTTCCGATTCCTTTTTCTGTTATTAATTCGCCAAGCCACATTACTATTGCAGTTCCTGCACAGAAAGTGAACACGACAGTCAAGAAACTCATTACTGTTCCGCCGTCATATAACACGTCATAATTCTTTAATGTTATAAACAGCATGCTTGCCTGGAAGAGTCCGAGGCCGATTGTAAGATACCTAGTGTACTGGGTAATCTTTTTTCTTCCTTCTTCGCCTTCCTTGGCGAGCCTTTCAAGAGCGGGAATTGCGATCGTAAGAAGATTTAATATAATGGATGCATTAATGTACGGCTGTATATTCATTGCGAACAATGACATATTTGAGAAAGCTCCGCCGGAAAACATATCCATGAATCCGAAAAGCTTGTTTCCTTCAACCAGTACTTCAAATGCAGCGCCTATAAGCCCTGGAACGGGCAGATGACATCCTATCCTGTAGATAAGTAGCATCGCTATAGTGAACAATATTTTCTTTCTCAGCTCGGGAATATTCCAAGCGTTCTTGATAGTCTGAAACATTATACTACCTCTGCCTTTCCTCCTGCAGCTGTAATTTTCTCTGCAGCGGACTTCGTGAATCTTTCAGCCCTGACTGTAAGATTCTTAGTTAATTCACCTCTACCTAATATAACTATACCGTCGCAGACGCCTTTGACAAGTCCTGCTTCACGAAGCATTACTTCGTCAACAAGCTCGTTATTTTCGAATATATTGAGTGCTTCAATATTGACTTCAGCAAATTTATCTTTAAATCTGAAGTTGCTGAATCCTACCTTAGGCATTCTTCTATATAAAGGCATCTGTCCGCCTTCAAAACCTATTCTTACTCCACCGCCTGAGCGGGAATTCTGTCCGTTAGCTCCTCTGCCTGCAGTTTTGCCATTTCCAGACCCATGTCCGCGGCCTTTTCTGAATGCATTCTTTTTTGAGCCCTCGGCTGGTGCTAATTGGTTCAATTTCATTTTTAGCTCCCCCTATTCTTCAACTTTCACGAGGTGCTGTACTTTATGTATCATTCCTCTGATTTTTTCGTTATCTTTCTGCTCTACGGTCTGTCCTATCTTACGAAGGCCTAAAGCTTCTACAGTTGCTTGATGTTTTTTCAATGAACTGTTTATACCCTTAACCAGCGTTATTTTCAGCATTTTAGCTTCTTCAGCTTTTTTCTTAGCCATATAGCCCTCCTAACCCAATATCTCTTCAACGGATTTGCTTCTCTTCTTGGAAACATCCTCTGCTGTCATCATTCTTGATAATCCGTCAATAGTCGCTTTTGCTAAATTAACAGCATTATGTGAACCAAGACACTTAGTCCTAATATCCTTAATGCCTGCAAGATCCAGAACCGCTCTTACAGTACCGCCAGCGATAACGCCGGTACCTGGTGCTGCAGGTTTAAGCAGAACTCTTGCTGCTCCATATTCACCGATTATTTCGTGAGGAACCGTTGTTCCGTCTAACGGAACTCTTATAAGGTTTTTCTTAGCATCATCTGTGCCTTTTCTTATAGATTCGGGAACTTCAGCTGCTTTTCCCATTCCTGCGCCAACACGGCCGTTCTCGTCACCTACGACAACCAGAGCGCTGAATCTGAAATTTCTTCCGCCTTTAACAACTTTCGCTACACGGCCGATTCTAACTACTTTTTCTTTAAATTCAGATGGTGTCCTATCAAAATCGTTTCTCATTAAAACCCGTTCCTCCTATTAAAATTCCAGACCAGCTGCTCTTGCTGAGTCAGCAAGTGCTTTGATCTTTCCATGATACACATATCCGCCTCTGTCAAAAACGACACTTTTAATGCCTTTCTCAAGAGCTTTCTTAGCAACAAGGGCGCCTACCTGCTTTGCAGCCTCTAAATTGCTTCCATTTTTAAGGGTTTCCTTTAAAGAAGGATCCAGCGTTGATGCAGATACCAGTGTATTTCCCTTAGTATCATCTATAACCTGTGCATAAATGTTATTTAATGATTTATATACATTAAGTCTTGGCATTTCAGCCGTGCCTGAAAGATGATTTCTAAGCCTGTCATGTTTTTTCTTTCTTGCAGTGTTTTTATCTAAGTTCTTTATCATTTCAATTACGCTCCTGCTTTTCCTTCTTTACGTCTGATTATTTCATCAGAGTACTTGACGCCCTTGCCTAAATATGGTTCAGGTTTCCTGTATTCCCTTATCTGAGCGGCAATCTGTCCAACAGCCTGTTTGTCATAACCTTTTACAAGTATGGTATTTGGTGCTGGTACTTCAAATGTTATTCCTACTGGAGGTATAACTTCTAAAGGATGTGAATAACCTAAGCTAAGTACGAGCTTCTGACCATCCAGAGCGGCTTTGTATCCTACACCGTTGATCTCAAGCTTCTTCTCAAATCCGTTAAGCACTCCTAATACCATGTTATTCAATAAGCTTCTGGTTAATCCATGTAAAGCCTTCTGTCTCTTTTCATCACTTCTTCTTTCAAGCTTTACTATGCCGTCTTCCTTGGTAATTGTAATACTTTTGTTGAAAGTCTGTGTAAGAGTTCCTTTTGGTCCTTTAACTGTGACCGTATTATCAGCCGTTATGTCGACTGTTACTCCGGCCGGAATAGTTATCGGTAATTTTCCTATACGTGACATTTATCTAATTCCTCCTGTTGTGTTCTTAATATTGCGAGCATCTGCCCTTTTCAGAAACCACGGATTTTCATCCGAAAGTTACCAAACAAATGCCAGCACTTCTCCGCCGACTCCTAATTTGCGAGCCTTTTTATCTGTCATAATACCATTTGATGTGGATATTATAGCAATACCTAATCCATTCAGTACTCTTGGTAATTCATCTTTATTTGAATATACCCTTAAGCCAGGTTTACTTATTCTCTTTATACCTGTTATAACGTTCTTCTTTTCCTGGTATTTAAGAGTAATTCTGATTATACCCTGCTTATCATCGTTAATAAACTCAACATCCTTAATATATCCCTCATCTAAAAGTATATTTGCAATGTCTTTTTTGAGATTGGAGCTGGTTATATCAACCTTTTCGTGTTTGGCTGTCCCTGCATTCCTTATTCTTGTAAGCATATCTGCTATTACATCTGAAATCTGCATCTTGTTCCTCCTTTACCAGCTTGCTTTCTTTACGCCAGGGATCTGTCCTTTATATGCTAATTCCCTGAAGCACAGTCTGCATACGCCGTATTTTCTTAAATATGCATGAGGTCTTCCACAGATCTGACATCTGTTATACTCTCTTGTGCTGAACTTTTGAGTCTTCTGCTGTTTTAATATCATTGATTTCTTTGCCAAGATCTTATCCTCCTTATGCTTTCTTGAATGGCATGCCCAATTCTGTAAGCAACTGCCTTGCTTCCTCGTCGGTTTTTGCCGTTGTAACGAAAGCAATATTCATTCCTCTTAGTTTATCTATATTATCATAAACTATTTCTGGGAATATGAGTTGTTCTTTAAGTCCCATAGCATAGTTTCCTCTTCCATCAAAACCAGTTGTGTTGAGACCTCTGAAGTCTCTGACTCTTGGAAGCGAAATGTTGATAAGCTTGTCTGCAAAATCATACATTCTTTCACCCCTTAAGGTAACCTTAAGGCCTATTTTCATTCCTTCTCTAAGCTTGAAGTTAGCAACAGATTTTTTTGCTAACGTTACGATTGGCTTCTGACCGGTTATCGCGGAAAGATCTGCTGCTGCTGCATCTAAAGCTTTTGGGTTGTCCTTAGCTTCTCCCATACCGATGCTTACAACGATCTTCACAAGCTTTGGCACTTCATTTACATTCTTGTACTGAAATTTCTCTGTAAGTGCAGGAATAGTTTTTTCTTTGTATAACTGCTGTAATTTCATCTTTATCCTCCTACTTCGCGCTTACTTTATCGATAACCGCGCCGCACTTCTTGCAAGTCCTCTGCTTATTACCGTCTTTGTCAAATGTCATCTTGGTTTTTGATGCCTGTTTGCATTTTGGGCATACAAGCATGACATTGGAAACATCTATAGGTTTTTCAAAATCAATTATCCCGCCTGCTTCTCCAGCTTTCTTGGGTTTGACATGTTTCTTTCCCATGTTAGCTTTTTCCACTATGACTGTGCCTTTTGTTGTGTTTACATCAATGATCTTGCCGGATTTGCCGGAATCATTACCACTTAGTATAAGTACGTTATCACCTTTTTTTACATGCATTTTTTCAGTCTCCTTTCTATAGCACCTCAGGTGCGAGAGAGACTATCTTCATATATTCCTTATCTCTCAGTTCTCTTGCCACAGGTCCAAAAATACGAGTTCCGACCGGTTCTTTATCTGCCTTGATTATAACTGCAGCATTCTCATCGAATTTAATAAATGATCCGTCTTTTCTCTTTACGCCTTTTTTGGTTCTTACTATGACGCATCTTACTACATCGCCTTTTTTAACAAGTCCGCCTGGAGATGCTGTTTTGACGCTGCATACTATCACATCACCGATATTGGCATAATCTCTTCCTGTACCGCCTAATACCTTAAAGCAGAAAAGTTCTTTTGCTCCGGTATTATCAGCTGCTTTTAATCTGGTCTGCGCTTGTATCATAGTAAATTACCTCGCTTTTTCCACTATGGAAACCAGTCTCCATCTTTTATCTTTGGATATTGGCTTTGTCTCCATAACTTTAACTTTATCACCTACAGCGCACTCATTCTTTTCGTCATGAGCTTTCAGCTTATATGTCCTCTTGACTATCTTGCTGTAAAGAGGGTGCTTAACGCTGTCTTCAACAGCGACAACGATGGTTTTATCCATTTTATCACTAACAACTTTTCCGATTCTGGTTTTTCTCAAATTTCTCGTTGCCATCTTATATCTCCTTAATTTCGCGTTCTCTCAGTATTGTCTTTACTCTGGCAATATCCTTCTTAACGCTCTTCATTTTTAAAGGATTCTCCAACTGATTGGTAGCATATTGGAATCTGAGCTTGAACAGTTCCGATTTTAGTTCATTCAGCTCTACTGCCAGTTCTTCGTTAGTCTTTTTCCTTATATCATTAGCCTTCATTCGTCTCACCACTTTCTCTAGCCATAATCCTGCATTTTATAGGCATTTTGTAGCTTGCCAGTCTTAATGCTTCTTTGGCGTCCTCTTCAGGAACTCCTCCGATTTCAAACATTACCCTGCCCGGCTTTACAACTGCTACCCAGAACTCTGGTGATCCTTTTCCGCTACCCATACGGGTTTCAGCAGGTTTCTTTGTTACCGGTTTGTGAGGGAATATCTTAACCCATACGTTTCCGCCTCTTTTAATGTAACGGGTCATCGCTATACGGGCGGCTTCTATCTGATTGCTCTTGATCCAACCTGGCTCATCTGCTACAAGACCATAATCGCCCTGATTAACGGTATTGCCTCTTAAAGCTTTACCTTTCATTCTGCCTCTGTGGACTCTTCTGTATTTAACTCGTTTAGGTATAAGCATTATTGTATACCTCCTTCATTATCTTTCTTAGTTGGAAGGACTTCGCCTTTATATATCCAGACCTTAACTCCGATCTTTCCATATGTGGTGTCTGCTTCAGCAAAGCCGTAATCAATGTCAGCTCTTAATGTCTGTAGAGGTATAGTACCTTCATGATAATGCTCTCTTCTTGCAATTTCTGCTCCGCCAAGTCTTCCTGAAGCCATAGTCTTGATTCCAAGAGCTCCCTGCTTCATTGTTCTTGACATAGCCTGTTTCATAGCTTTTCTGAAAGATACTCTTTTTTCAAGCTGTGCAGTAATTCCTTCTGCTACAAGCTGAGCATCCATATCAATATGGCTTACTTCGGTAATATTTACAAGCACGCTCTTGGTAGTAAGCTTTTCAATATCCGCTCTTATCTGTTCTACTCCGGCTCCGCCTTTTCCAATGATCAGGCCTGGCTTCGCAGCTAGGATATTGATCTTTATCTTGTTAGCGGCTCTTTCTATCTCAATTCTAGAAATACCGGCGATATACAGTTTCTTCTTTATGAATTTCCTTATCTTATTGTCTTCAACAAGATACTTGGAATAATCTCTTTTGTTTGCATACCACTTGGTATCCCAGTCTTTTATAATTCCTACTCTAAGTCCGTGAGGATTAACTTTCTGTCCCATGCTTAGCCTCCTATACCCTTTCTTTCAGAACCACCGTTAAGTGGCAGGTTCTTTTTTTGATTCTGGCAGCACTTCCTCTTGAAAGAGCTTTGATTCTCTTAAGAGTAGTACCCTGGTTGGCATATACTTCAGAAACATACAATTTGCTCTCGTCAAGGTTATTGTTATTGACAGCATTTGCACGTGCCGAAATTAAAAGTTTTTCCAAAGCCTCGGTTATCATGTTAGGAGTATTCTTTACTATTGCAAGTGATGTTTCATAATCCTTGCCTCTTATAAGGTCAATTACCAGTTTAGCTTTTGAAGCTGGAATCGAAATGTTACCAAGGCTTGCTCTTCCCTGATCTTTACCTACACCGAGTTCTTTTCTTTGTTTCTTGGTCAAACGAGGAGCTTTATTGCACTTTCTGGTAAAAGTCTTTTCTTTCTTTTCAGTTGTTTTTTCCATTTTTTCCTCCATTATTTAACCTTCGTGGCCTTATCGCCTTTGTTGTGCCCTCTGTAAGTCCTGGTCAAAACAAATTCGCCAAGTTTGTGCCCAACCATATCCTCTGTGATATATACGGGAACATGCTTTTTGCCGTCATGAACAGCTATTGTATGACCTACCATCTGAGGGTATATAGTTGAGGATCTTGACCATGTTTTTAATACCTTTTTATCGTTAGACGCGTTCATTTCCTCAATCTTAGCTAAAAGTCTTGGAAATACATATGGCGCTTTCTTTAATGATCTGCTCATGTCAATTCTCCTTTACTTGCTGTTTCTTCTCTTGACAATCATATTGTCAGAAGCTTTTTTCTTTTTTCTTGTCTTAGTACCCAAAGTAGGTTTGCCCCATGGTGTAACAGGACTTGGCCTTCCTATAGGAGACTTTCCTTCTCCACCGCCGTGTGGATGGTCCACAGGATTCATTACAGAACCTCTTACTGTCGGTCTGATTCCCATATATCTCTTTTTACCAGCTTTGCCGATACGGATATTCGCATGATCTATATTTCCTACCTGACCTATAGTAGCTTTACAGTTTACGCTTACCATTCTGACTTCGCCCGATGGAAGCCTTACTTGTGCGAAATCATTCTCTTTAGCCATAAGCTGTGCGGTATTTCCTGCTGATCTAACCATCTGAGCACCTTTTCCAGGCTTAAGCTCTATGCTGTGGATCATTGTACCTACTGGTATATTTGCTAAAGGCAATGCGTTTCCAACTCTGATATCCGCAGTAGCTCCGGACATTACTGTATCGTTTACTGAAAGGCCGTTAGGAGCGATTATATATCTCTTTTCTCCGTCAGCGTAGAAAAGCAATGCTATATTAGCGCTTCTGTTAGGATCATATTCTATAGCTGCAACTCTTGCAGGCACACCGTCTTTTTCTCTCTTGAAATCTATAATTCTGTATTTTCTTGCAACTCCGCCGCCTTGATGTCTGACTGTTATTCTGCCGTAGCTGTTTCTTCCAGCATTTTTCTTAACTGGTGCAAGAAGAGTTTTTTCAGAAGATTTAGAAGTTATTTCTTCGAATGTAGAAACAGTCATGAATCTTCTTGCCGGTGAAGTTGGGTTATATTTCTTTATTGGCATAATTTACTCCTTTACTGACGTGGCGTTACGCCAAATTCTTCTATGCTTGTCTTGTACTTTCTTGCAAGCGTCTTAACCTTGCCACCTTTTTCTAGATATGTCTCAGGTTTCGGGTTAGTGTCGATTGTTACGATAGCTTTTTTGAAAGAAGCGGTTTTGCCAAGATGAACTCCGACTCTTTTATCCTTGCCATCATAATTTAATGTGTTTACTTTGAGAACCTTCACACTGAACAGTTTTTCAACAGCTTGCTTAATTTCAACCTTTGTTGATTTCCTGGCAACCATAAAAGTATATCTTCCTGTCATTGCCTGTTCGTTGGTTCTTTCCGTTATATACGGTCTTATGATTATGTCTTCATAACTTTTCATTACGCATAGACCTCCTGAATCTTTTCTACCGCTTCTTTTGTAACAATGAATTTGTCATATTTTATAATGTCATAAACATTGATTGTATTTGTTAAAGCGGTCTTCACGTTTGGAAGATTCCTTGCTGATTTGATTACTGTATCATCCTTATCCGCAAGAACAACTAAACAGGATGTATCAACCTTAATATTGTTTAATACTTCTGCAAATTTCTTTGTTTTAATTTCATCGAATTTAAGGCTGTCAAGTATAACAATAGATCCTGTTCCAAACTTTTCTGATAAAGCGGACTTCAGAGCAAGTCTCTTAAGCTTTTTGTTTAATGAGAATCTGTATGATCTCGGCTTTGGCGCGAATGCTACTCCGCCACCTATTTGATGAGGTCCTACTGATGATCCCTGACGTGCGCGGCCAGTTCCCTTTTGTCTGAAAGGTTTTGCTTTGCCGCCTCTGACTTCGGCTCTGGTTTTCGCACTCTGTGTTCCCTGTCTGCCGTTAGCAAGGTATTGGACAACGACTGAGTGGATTGCGCTCTCACTTATTTCGATTCCGAATATCTCCTCGTTTAATGACATAGTGTCGACAACATCACCTTTTATATTATATATATCTGCTTTTAACATTTGCTGTGTCCTCCTATGCGTTCTTGGCATCTTGAATCATTATCAGTCCGCCTTTAGGTCCCGGTACAGCACCTTTAACTAAAACTGCGTTACGGTCTGCATAAATCTTCATTACTTCAAGATTCTGAACTGTTACCCTGTCTGTTCCCATATGTCCTGGCATTTTCTTTCCCTTTGGCACTCTACCCGGATCAGTATGCATTGCCATAGCTCCTAAACCACGATGATATTTTGAACCGTGACTCTTTGGGCCTATAGTGTTTCCATATCTTTTTACTGTTCCTGCGTATCCTTTTCCTTTTGATACTCCGATAACATCAATAATCATTCCTTCTTTAAGAGCATCTACAGTTATTACATCACCGACTTTGTATCCGTCTGTTGATTCAACTCTGAATTCTCTTACGTATTTTTTTGGTGTAAGGTCAGCTTTTGCAAATAATCCCTTTTCTGGTTTATTTACTCTTTTTTCCTTTACATCACCGAAGGCTACCTTGACAGCAGTATAGCCGTCATGCTCTGTTGATTTGATTTGCACAACGGTTAAGGGACCAGCCTCTATTACTGTTACAGGTACAGCTCTTCCATCTTCTAAGAACAACTGCGTCATACCTGCTTTTTTTCCTAACATGAAATTCTTCACTTTATATATCCTCCTAAGTTATTGGTTCCAGAGGTACGAGATCGAAGATCGGGTAACTCTTGGGAACGTGACTTTTACAGCTTAATTTCTATATCCACTCCTGCTGGCAGGTCTAAAAGCATTAATGCATCGACTGTCTTAGGTGTGGGGCTCAATATATCAATAAGACGCTTGTGCGTTCTCATTTCAAACTGTTCTCTTGCATCTTTGTATTTGTGCGGTGCTCTTAATATAGTCACTATTTCCTTGTTAGTAGGAAGGGGTACCGGACCTGATACTTTCGCGCCTGTTCTTTTCGCAGTCTCAACGATTTTGTTCGCAGACTGATCGATTAATTCGTGGTCATAAGCTTTAAGTCTTATTCTGATTCTCTGTTTGCTAGCCATTATAATAGCTCCTCCTTAAATTCTTTTACCATTCCTATTAGCACATAGTCCCGGGTGTATCGTTATTTCCCATTTTTTTTGCCCGCGTGACACGGGCTAGGACCTCTGTCTAATCGCTTCCGCCCAACCTTATAGATTGGTACTTCTCCCCTTAAGTTACCCGCATTAATACGGCAATCTCAAGGATCATGGTACTGCAGAATACCGCAGCCTATGAATTGTACTATATCTTTTTTCCTTTTGCAACACTTTTTTTAGAAATTTATCGCTCGAATCGCAACTTTTACTATTATATCATTTTATCAGCCGGAAG
>JBAZFL010000035.1:7351-11695 GCA_041653455.1 Clostridia bacterium | reverse complement strand
TAAAAGAGATCTACCTGATATCATCTGATTTTCAGACCACTCGTTATTAATTATTCTAATTGCAACATCTCTTGCAATTGTGTGATATTGTGCATTCCTTTTCCTGTTTGTCATAAACACTACCTCGTATATTAATTTAACCTGTAAACTAATTTTATACTGACAATCTTATAAAGTAAAGAGTATGTCAGTAGTTTTTATCAACTTATCCACAGATTTTCTGTGGATAACTCCTTTTCTGTGGATAACTTTATAAATGTATAAAAAAATATTAAAATTTCTTGTTTTTCCCTATTGTACTGCTTCTGTTTCTTTGATATATTATATTCCCCTGTTGATAACATTACTTTTATCCACAGGCTACAAATGATAAACCTGCTAAAAGTGAAAATTTAGTAAAAAGCAGTTTTATCTTTTTTAATAATTAGGGGAAACTAACATTTATGACCGTACAAGAGATTTGGAATGATGCATTAGTAAATATTGAAAGTGTTATGGGTGAACTCAACTTTAAAACATGGATTCTGCCTTTAGAGCCATATACAATAGACGGAGATAATTTCGTCTTAATAACACAATCTGATTTTTCGCGGAACTATTTGGCAAACTATAAGCTTCTACTTAAAAACGCTCTTTCTGATGCTGCAGCTAAAGATTTGAGTCCTCTTTTTAAATTGAAGAATGAAGTAAGGGAATACGAAGAAAAAGGAAAGCCGGTCACAATAAAGAAAAACTCATATTCGGATTCTCAGCTGCTTGATAAATATGTTTTTTCGAACTTTATCACTGGCTCATCAAATCAATTTGCAAGAGCTGCAGCCGAAGCTGTAGTTGATAATCCCGGAAATACATATAATCCCTTGTTTTTCTATGGCGAAAGCGGTATTGGAAAAACTCATCTTATGCATGCCATTGGTAATGCTATTGCCGATGAGTATCCAGATAAAAAGATTTTATATGTACAGAGCGAAACTTTCACGAATGAAATGATTTCTGCAATAAAAACAGCAAAAAGCAAGGAATTCCGTGAAAAATATAGAAATTTGGATGTTCTCTTAATAGACGATATTCAGTTTATTACAGGAAAAGAAGGAACACAGGAGGAATTTTTCTATACATTCGAAAAACTTTATTCTGCTAATAAACAGATAGTTATTACATCTGATGTACCACCAGAGAAAATGAGCAGATTAGAAGAAAGGCTTAAAACAAGATTCCAGCAAGGTCTTATGGCCGACATGCAAACACCTGACTACGAAACAAGAGTAGCTATTCTTGAACAGAATTCATTAAAATCCGAATATGATATTTCAAAGGATGTAATAGAATTCATAGCTAAAAATATTTCTTCTAATGTAAGAAACCTACAAGGAGCTTTAAATAAAACTGTGGCACATGCACGTGTTTTTGGAGAAGATATTACTATCGAACTTGCGAAAAAAGCACTTAAAGACATGATTGATGAAACAAGTGTAAATGATATAACTATACCTAGCATAATTGACGCAGTTGCAAAATACTATAATATAACGACAAAAGATATAATATCTCCGACAAGAAAAAGCAATATCGCATTCCCAAGACAGATAGCCATGTATATATGTAGAATTAAAACTTCTTTTTCTCTTCCTGTAATCGGAAAATATTTTGCAGACAGAGATCATACTACTGTTTTATATGCTTGCGACAAAGTCGCTGAAAAGGTTCGAACAGATAAAGAAATTGAAAAAGACGTCAATGAGTTGATTAATAAGCTGACTTATTAACAGGAATCTGTGGAAATGTTAATAACTTTCTGTGGAATATTGTATAATAATAAAATAAGCATGACTTTACGTTTTTATTAACAAAAGTTATCAACAGTAATAATAACGGTAAATAAGGCAAAAATAACGTTTTACACATTATCCACAACACCTACTACTACTGCTGATAAATAAGTTAAAAAGAGAAAGAGGAATAAAAAATGAATTTTACATGTACAAGAAAAAAATTACAGGAAGCTATAAACAGCGTAACAAAAGCAATTTCAAATAATCCGATAATGCCTGTATTAGGAAATATATTTATAAAGGCTAAAGATGGACAAATCGTATTCAGAGGATATGATCTTGAAATTGGAATAGAACACATAGAAGAAGCTGAAGTAAAAGAAGAAGGTGAAGTTTTAGTTAATTCAAAACTTTTTTCAGATATTGTAAGAAATCTTGGACAAGAAGAAACAAATATCTTTACTGAAGAAACAAAATTAGTATTAATATCTGGAAATGCAATATTTAATATTAGATGTATGGAAACAACTGCATTTCCAAAATTACCTGACGTAGAAAAAGAAAATAGAGTAACAATAAAAACAGAATATTTAAAAAATATGATTAGAAATACTATTTTTTCCGTAAGTACAAGCGAACAGAGGCTGATATTAACAGGAGCTTTATTTGAAAGTGAAAAAAACTGTTTTAAAATGGTTACTCTGGATAGTTTTAGAATGAGCATAAGAAAAGAGTATATTTTAGGAAATGAAGAAGAATTTAAATTTGTAATACCAGGAAAGACTTTAAATGAATTATTAAAATTAATAACAAATGATGAAGAGGATATTCGTGTATATTATGAAACTACACAAGTATTATTTGAATTCGGAAACTGTAAATTTGTTTCAAAACTTCTTCAAGGCGAATATTTTAACTACAATGCTATAATACCAAAAGAATTCTTAACAAAAGTTGAACTTGATGTTGAAGAATTCAGAAAAATTATAGAGCGTAACATGCTTGTTTCTGATGACGGAAGAAGGGCTCCCTTAATATTAGATATAGATGAGAATATCTTAACAGCAAACACGCAGGGAGAATCTGGAAATGTAACAGAAACACTATACATTAAAAAAGATGGAAAAAATATGAGAATAGGATTTAATGCAAAATATCTTCTTGATGCAATAAAATCTATAAACGAAGAGAAGGTCAGAATATCTTTTATGGGAGAGACTAATGCATGTGTAATTTCTCCTTTAAACACAGATGAGTTTCTTTATCTAATTCTTCCAGTAAGAATAACTTCTTGATATATTTATGTTAATAGAAAATATAATATTAAAGGATTTTAGAAATTATGAATATCAAGAAATATCCCCAAAAAAAGGGATAAATATAATATACGGAAGAAATGCTCAAGGAAAAACAAATATCCTTGAGTCTATTTTTTTATGTTCCACTGCTAGATCACACAGAACTAATAAAGATACTGATCTGATAAAAAATCTAGAACAGAGATATTTTGTTAAAATTGAGGGTAGAAGGGATGATGAACCCTTTTCCATTGATATTAATTGTACAAAAGTATCATCAAGAACAAATAAGAGGGTAATAAAGGTAAATGATATCGTTCTTGCAAAGACAGGTCAATTAATGGGTGTATTAAATAGTGTAATGTTTTCACCTGAAGATCTTACTGTAATAAAAGAAGGGCCAAGTGAAAGAAGAAGATTTCTAGATATTTTAATAAGTCAGATAAATCCTTCATATTTTTATGCTTTACAAGAATATTTTAAAATAATTAAACAAAAAAATGCATTACTAAAAAATATATACGATAGTGGCAGAAACAGAGATTTAATTGAAATATATAATATGAAGCAAGCAAAAACTGGAACTAAAATAATAAAAGAAAGAAAAGAATTCATAAACTTGATAAATGTAAAATCAAAAAAGAATCATTTTGATATAACAAAAGGAATAGAAGAATTAGATATTCTATATGATTGTGATATTACTAATTCATCAGACAATGAAAATGACTTTTATAAAGCTTTAGATAAAATAACTGATAAGGAAATAAGAGTACAGAGTTCTATATTGGGTCCACATAGGGATGATATAGAAATTTTATTGAATGGTCTAAATATAAGAGATTATGGATCCCAAGGCCAGCAAAGAACTGCAATACTATCGTTGAAATTTTCTGAAATGCAGATTATTAAAGAAAAAACAGGCAAAAAGCCAGTACTACTGCTAGATGATGCTTTAAGTGAATTGGATTTAATAAGAAAAAGAACTCTTCTTGATAAGATAGATACTAATCAGACATTTATAACATGCACTGAAAAAAGAAAATTTATGGCTGTTGATGATAGTATTAATTTTTTCTTTGTAAATAAAGGTACAGTTAAAAGCATATAGAAAAAAAAGTCTAAAAATGATATAATATTCAGAAGAGTAAAGAGAGGATTTTATGTTTTTACACATAGGAGAAGATTTAGTTGTACGAGAGAAAGACATAATCGGAATATTTGATTTTGAAACATCGACACTTTCGAGAAATACTAAAAAATATCTTCAGGAC
>JBAZFL010000035.1:0-7341 GCA_041653455.1 Clostridia bacterium | reverse complement strand
ATTTGCTATAAGCGACCAGCTGCCAAAAGCATTCGTAGTTGTGCAAAAATACAAAGAACCTGATTCTAAAGTATTTTTTACATTAGTGTCCTCAATTACATTAAAAAAAAGAGCTGAGAATAATAAGTTAACGGAGTAATATATATGGATAACAAGCAAAGACAGGAAAATATTAAGGGATGTAACTACAATGAATCACAAATACAGGTTCTTGAAGGTCTTGAAGCAGTAAGGAAAAGACCAGGAATGTACATAGGTACTACCTCAATAAAGGGATTACACCACTTAGTTTATGAGATAGTGGCTAATAGTGTTGATGAAGCGCTTGCTGGAAGATGCGACAGAATTGAAATTACAATTGATAAAGATAATATTGTGACTGTAACAGACAATGGTAGTGGTATACCTGTCGGAATACATCCTAAAATGGGAATTCCAACAGTAGAGGTAGTACATACAGTATTACATGCAGGAGGGAAATTTGACTCTTCAGCATATAGTATATCAGGCGGATTGCATGGAGTAGGTGCTTCAGTAGTAAATGCATTAAGCGAATTTTTAGAAGTTGAAGTAAAAAGGGATGGAAAGATATACAAACAAAGATATGAAAGAGGAAAAACGGTTACAAAACTAGAAGTTATTGGTGAAACTGATGAAACTGGAACAAAAACGGTATTTAAAGCCGATAGCCAGATTTTTGACACTGTTGAATATGAATATGATGCTCTTTTATCGAGATATAGAGAAATGGCATTTCTCAATAAAGGAGTAATGATAGTTTTAAAAGACAATAGAGCAGACGAGAGCATAACAGATGAACTCTATTATGAAGGTGGAATAGTATCATTTGTAAGGTATTTAGATACTAATAAAAACAGAATACATAAAAATACTATTTATATTGAAGAAAAGAAAGAAGACTGTGTTGTTGAGATTGCTATGCAATATAACGACTCATACAGTGAAACTCTTTATTCATATGCAAATAATATTGCCACTATTGAAGGCGGAATGCATGTTACAGGATTCCGTTCAGCTTTGACAAAGGTCATAAACGATTATGCAAGAAAAATAGGAGCACTAAAGGAAGCAAACAAGAATCTAGTTGGAGATGATGTCAGAGAAGGCTTAACTGTGGTTATATCAGTTAAGCTGCATGATCCGCAGTTTGAAGGTCAAACAAAATCGAAACTTGGTAATAGTTATATAAGGACAGTTACAGAACAGACTGTAAACGAGGATCTTGCTGCTTATTTTGAAGAAAATCCGCAGGAAGGTAAAGCAATTGTTGATAAATGTCTTCTTGCCTCGAGAGCAAGGGAAGCAGCAAGAGGAGCTCGCGATTTAGCTAGAAGAAAAACAGCATTGGAAGGAAATGCCCTTCCAGGGAAACTAGCAGATTGTTCAGAGACAGATCCAGCAAAATGTGAAATTTTCATTGTTGAAGGCGATAGCGCAGGAGGAAGTGCAAAACAAGGACGTGAAAGAAAATATCAGGCAATTCTTCCATTATGGGGGAAAATGCTTAATGTTGAAAAAGCAAGAATTGACAAAATATACAATAATGATAAACTTCATCCATTAATAACCGCTCTGGGAACTGGAATAGGTGAGGATTTTAATATTGAAAAATTAAGATATCATAAAGTAATAATAATGGCTGATGCAGACGTTGATGGAGCGCATATTGGAATGTTATTAATAACTTTTGTATATAGGTATATGAGAGAACTAATAGAAAAAGGGCATCTTTATCTTGCACAGCCTCCATTATATAAGATAACAAAAGGAAAAGAATTTGTTTATGCTTTTAATGAAGTAGAAATGGAAAAAATATTCCGTGAAAAAGAATGGGATAAAAAGGATTGTTCCCTTCAAAGATATAAAGGTCTTGGAGAGATGAGCTCTACTCAGTTATGGGACACAACAATGAATCCAGAATCAAGAACTATAATTCAAATTAAGATGGACAACCCATTTTTAGCAGATATTGCAGTATCAGATCTTATGGGAGACGATGTTCAACCAAGAAAAGAATTTATCGAAAGACATGCAAAGGATGTACAACTAAACAGATTGGATATATAATGTTTCACGTGAAACATAAAACGAGGTCGAAATGGGAAAAGTAATGGCTGTTGCCAACCAAAAAGGCGGAGTAGGTAAAACAACTACATCGATAAATTTAAGTGCAAGTCTTGCCTATATGGGAAAGAAAACTCTTCTTATTGATAATGATCCCCAGGGAAATGCTACAAGCGGTTTGGGTATTGATAAATGGACTGTAGAAAAGTCAATTTATGATTCATTAATCAACGATATAGAAATTAAAGATACTATACTTCCTACAATGATAGATAAATTATTTATATGTCCATCTAATATTCAATTAGCCGGAGCAGAAATTGAGCTCGTAAGTCAGATGATGCGTGAAAACAGGTTAAAAAATGCTATTGAACAAATAAAAAGTCATTATGACTATATAATAATTGATTGTCCTCCATCTTTAGGTCTTCTTACATTAAACTCGCTTACAGCAGCAGATACAATTTTAGTTCCAATACAATGCGAATATTATGCTCTTGAAGGCTTAAAACAGCTAATGAAGACAGTTTCGCTTGTGCAGAAACATTTAAATCCTTCATTAAAAGTTGAAGGTGTAGTTATGACAATGTATGATTCAAGAACTAATCTCTCTTTTCAGGTCGTAGAAAGTGTAAGGGAACACTTTTCTGACAGGGTATACAGGACAATAATACCGAGAAATGTAAGACTAAGCGAAGCTCCAAGCCATGGCTTACCTATCATAATTTATGATAAAGACTCCAAAGGAGCAATAAGTTATATGGAACTTGCAGAAGAAGTAATACAGTGTGGAGGAAAAAATGGCTAAATATGGTTTGGGTAAGGGCCTTGGAGCCCTGTTAGATATAGAAGAAAACACAAATAATAACCAGCTTATAGAAATGGACATAGATAAGATACAAAGAGACCCAAGACAACCACGAAAAGAATTTTCCAAAGAAGAATTAGATGAACTAGCCGAATCAATTCGTGAAAAGGGAATAATTCAACCCATACTTGTCAGAAAGACAAATGATACATATACAATAGTAGCGGGAGAACGTAGATTTAGAGCAGCTAAGCAAGAAAAGTTTAAAACTGTTCCTGTTATAATCAGAGAGTTTACAGAAAAAGAAGTACTTGAAATATCCTTAATTGAAAATATCCAAAGAAAAGACTTAAATCCAATAGAGCAAGCAGAAGCATATAAGAGGTTATGTGACGAATTTGGAGCTACACAAGAACAGATTGCCAAAAATCTAGGGAAAAGCCGTCCTGTAGTAACTAATAAATTAAGGCTATTAACATTAAGCGAAAGAATACTCAGTTATTTAAGAAGAGGAAAACTCACTGAAGGACATGCAAGACTTTTATTGTCTGTACATGAGGATAGCAGAGAAGATCTCGCGCAGGAGGCTGTTGATAAAGAACTAAGCGTTAGGGAACTTGAAAAGTTAATTAAGAAACTACAAAAAGAACCAAAGAAAGCTGAAACAGCAGAGAACGATGAAGAGTTTGTAAAGGTAGAAAACAAACTTCAGAAGAAACTTGCAACAAAAGTTACTATTACAAGAAGTGTTAAGAAAGGAAAGATAACGATTGAATATTATTCGCTTGAAGGTTTAAACAGAATTATAGATATTTTAAGCAAATAATGTTTCACGTGAAACATACAAATGGAATACATATATTACGCTTTAATAAGTTTAGGAATATCGCTGGTAGTATCATCAGTAATGATTCTTGTTTTTTTAGGAAAAAAGAAAAAGAGAAATGATCTAAAGAAGGAAATATCCATTGATGATATAAAGACATATGAAGATATGCTATATCAGATGAACAAGATATATAAGAATACACAGGATAATGAACGCAAGATCAGGTATTTGAGCAGTTGTTGTGACAAACTAGATGAAACAACTGCGATTTCATTTAAGAATATCGGATTAGTAAGATATAAATATTCTGATGATGCAGGAGGAAATCTAAGTTTTTCACTTGCTTTGATGGATAATAAACAAAATGGAATTGTGTTCACAAATATTTCGTTGATAGATAGTAATTCTTTGTATGTTAGAAGAATAAAAGATGGAGTATCAGATGTTCTTCTTATGGAAGAAGAAAAAGAAGCAATAAAGAAGGCAAATGAAAATCAAGCCAAATAACAATAAATGTCAATAAAAAGGCTATTGACACAACTATTTAACTTTGGTATATTCATTAAGCGCGTTTAATGCGAGGACCTTGAATATTTAATATGGAGAGATGGTCGAGTTGGTTTAAGGCACCGGTCTTGAAAACCGGCGTAGGGGCAACCCTACCTAGGGTTCGAATCCCTATCTCTCCGCCATATGGAGAAGTACCCAAGTAGGCTCAAGGGGGCGGTTTGCTAAATCGTTAGTAGGGGTAACTCTAGCATGGGTTCGAATCCCATCTTCTCCGCCAGAAAACAGCTTTTTAACAAGCTGTTTTTTTTAATTTAAATTTAGTTTCCAATAAAGAAAAATCAATTGTTATTATCATGAAAAATATGCTAATATTACTACATAAGCAGGATTATGTACTAATAAAATATAAGTGGGGTAGTTATGAAATACGATGTTATTGTTATTGGCGGAGGATTATCAGGTCTTACTGCTGCAGCATTGCTATCAAAGAGTGGAGTGAAAACAGTAGTTATTGATAAAAACTATAATCCTGGCGGATCATGCGGAATATTCAGAAGAGAGGGAATAACTTTCGATCAAGGTTCTGCTATGCTTTTCGGGTTTGGAGAAAAAGGATTTAATGCTCACAGGTTTGTTTTTAACTGTCTTGAACAGCCTATTGATATGATTAAGCATGAATTATTATATGTGATGAACTTTAATGGTCAAAGAATAAGATTCTTCACAGATTTAGATATGTTTACAAACGAATTATCGACAATTTTTCCTGATCAAAGAGATAATATAACACGATTCTATAAAGATATGAGCATTATGTATCATGATGTATTAGTCGATAATCCGAGTTATACAACACCTGATGAAACTGATCCAATGGATGCAAAGGACAATTTCTTGAAACATCCTATGTCATATATTAAATTCTTAAGTTATTTAAACAAAAGTGCTGAGAAAGTTTTAAAGAAATATTTTGATAATGACAGGATAATAAAGTTTTTCGACAAACTTACATCAACATACTGCTATACAACAACTGCGGAATCACCAGCCATACTGGCTTCAGTAATGTTTGTCGATAATCACATCGGAGGAAGTTATTATCCTGCTGGTTCTACTCTTTTTCTGCCAGGACTATTAGAAAAAGCTATTGAAGAAAATGGCGGAGAAATGATTATGGAAAGAGAAGTTGAGAAAATACTATTTAAAGATGGTAACCCTTCAGGGGTAAGACTTAATAATAAAGAGGAAATATACTCTGATAATATAGTATTTTCAGGAACAGTATGGGATTTATATGGAAAACTTATTGATAAGAGTGAAATTAAGGAAAAGACAAGAAAATGGGCAGCAAATATGGTTCCAACATATCCTTCAGTAGTGCTTTATCTTCTGGTTAAGGAAGAATGCATAACAGAAAATACCCAACCAGTCGAAATGCTTGTCGGAAACATAAATCAAATTGATGAAAGTGAAGTAACTGCATATATTTTCAGTATAGATGATAAGACTTTATGCAAAAAGGGTTATCATGTAATTGCAGCTATAGGGCCGACATTCGTCAAATGGTCAGAATTAAAACAGGATGAATACATTCTAAGAAAAGAGGAGGAAAAAGAAAGAATTGTAGAAGTACTGGAAAGAAGATTTCCAGATATAAGAGAGAATATAGTTTACTGCAATTTAGCAACTTCAAAAACACTTGAGAGATATCTTAATAAAAAAGACGGTGCAGTTGCTGGACCAAAACAGAAACTTGGCCAGCATATGTTCAAAAGACAGCATACAAGGACAAAGTGGGGTAATTTGTTTTGTTGCGGAGAATCAACGGTTATGGGAACAGGTACCCCGACTGTAACCACATCAGGGATTTCTGCAGCTAATGCTATTCTAGATAAATTAGGAAAACAGAAGCACAAATTCGATAAAGATATGAAAAACTATGTGAATATTATAGAAAAACCTGTTACAGAAGAAAGTTTATACTACAAATATGATGAAAAGACAGCAAAAATAGTAAATAAAGCATTTGCGTGTCAGTTTTGTGAAAATCCAACTTGCTCAAAAGACTTTGATATAAGAGGGATAATGAGAAGAGTTTGTGTCGGCAATTTTAAAGGTGCAAAAAAAATAATATTAAAAGATCCTCAAAAATCCAGTAATAATTTACTGATTCAATATGAAAAGACATGTATAGAAAAGAAAAGGATAAATAAGGCAGTAGAAATTGTTTCAGTAATAAATTTCTTAAAGGAAGAAATAGATGATTAATAAAAAGTATAAGGTAATAGTTGTTGGAGCCGGTATTGGTGGAATAACTGCAGCCGCTTATCTTACAAGAGAGAAAGTAGATACACTGCTTATTGATAAAAACGCAAAGCTGGGAGGACTTGTCAACACATTTTCAAATAATGGATTTATGTTTGATGGCGGAGCGAGAGCATTTGAGAATTCCGGAGTAATTTTTCCTATGCTTAAACAGCTTGGAATAGATATAAAATTTGTTCATAATCCCGTAAGCGTAGGTGTTGCAAATAATATAATTGATTTCGCATCAGAAAATAGCCTTAAGGATTATGAGCAGATGCTATGTAATTGCTATCCGGAAAACAGCGAACAGATAACTCAGATAATAAAGGAAATAGAAAAAGTTATAAAGTATATGTCTGTAATATATGGGATAGATAATCCAATGTTTTCGGACAACTTCACAGATAAGGAATATGTTTTTAAGCAGCTTTTACCCTGGCTTGTAAAATACAATGTTAATATAAAGAAAGCGCAAAGACTAAATCAACCAGTAGAAGAATATCTTAGGAAATTTACAGATAACCAATCACTCATAGATATAATCATACAGCACTTTTTTAAAGGGACACCTACATTTTTCGCATTAAGCTATTTTGGACAATATCTTGATTATTCATACCCTCTTGGCGGTACAGGTGTTTTGGTAGACAGAATGGCAGAATATATAAGAAAAGGAAATAATGATATTGTAACAGAAAGCGAAGTGGTATCTGTTGATGTCATTAACAAGACTATTAAAACAAGTAACAGCATGGAGTATTCATATGATTATCTTATCTGGGCTGCTGATTTAAGAATACTA
>JBAZFL010000034.1:0-11799 GCA_041653455.1 Clostridia bacterium | reverse complement strand
TCTGAAAATCCTAGTGATGTCACCTCAGCATTATTATCACAGGAGTTTAAACATAAAGCTGCCATTATCATCAATACAAACAAAAACGAATAAAGAACCCGATTTCTTTTCATTTTAACCTCTGGAAATTATGGATTTACATTTATCACTACTGTTATTATATGCAATTTCATGATATATGCAAATAATATATGTTTTGATATATTTAGTTATGTTGCTTTTATGTATAATATGGGTATAGACTTTATGAGGTATTTTATGAATTCAAGAGAAAAAGTAAAAAAGATTTTTTTACGTAAGGGTGATGGAACTGGTGCCATGTGGACAGGCCATCCTAATGACAAGACTGTTCCTATTTATGCAAAAAAATGGAACATTGAATCATCCAGAGAAGCTATTTATAAGTATCTGGATGATGACTGCAGATGGTTTATGGCGAATCCGGGATATAAGCATCCAGAGGGTCTTGCAGATTTTAATCCTGCATGGAACATAAAAAGAGATACATTAAGCGCGGAAGGCTGTTTCGCAGATGCGGAAACTATAGCTGATATAGAGAAGTATCCATGGCCGGATGTGAAATATTGTGATTTTACTGATATATATGCTCAGATTGATAAATTCCAGGATAAGATGATTTTTACCGGAATATGGAGCCACTTTTTCCATCTGGTAGCTGACTTCTTTGGTATGGAAAACTATTTCATAAAAATGTATGAAAATCCAAAGATAGTCGAAGCTGTTACAGAAAGAATCGTGGATTACTTTGTTGAGGCTAATGACTTGTTTTTCAAAGGATTAGGCGACAGGGCGGATGCCATGTTTTTCGGTAATGATTTTGGCACGCAGTTAGATCTTTTCCTGTCTCCTGATATGTTCAGAAAATTCGTGATGCCTTCATTTAAAAGACTCATACAAGTCGGCAAGAAGTATAACAAAATTATTATGCTGCATTCCTGTGGATCCATATATAGAATCATCCCTGACCTTATTGATGCAGGAGTAGATGTTCTTCATCCCATACAGGCTCAAGCTTCTGGAATGAGCGCGAATGACCTTTCTGTATACAAGAAAGATTTAGCGTTTTTAGGTGGTATTGATGCTCAGACCTTCTTTGTAAATGCGACGCCTTCTCAGATCAAAGATGAAGTGAGAAGGGTAAGATCAATTTTAGGTCCGAATATAGTAATTTCACCAAGTCATGAGGAAATTCTTCCCAATGTTCCGCCAGAGAATATTTTTGCTATGGCTGAGGCTGCGAAGGAATAGTTATTCGCTCGAACAATATTGATATTTCCGGGAGGGTATACCCTCCCTCTATTTTTTTTATGCCCCATTCATCAGACAGATTAAGCCATGACAGGACCTTTTCTGATGAAAAAGGGATGAAAGGTTTTAAAAGGACAGCAGTATTAGCTATAATCTGTGTGCAGTTGAATATCGTATTCTCGCAATCTGTTTTATTGCTTGTCCGCGTTTTCCATGGTTCTTTCGTGTCATAATACTTATTTCCAACTCTTACTAATGAGAATATAGTCTCAAGAGCTTCTTTGAATTTACCGTTTTCTATTTTTTCACCTGTGCAAATATATATTTCAGTGATTAGCTTTTGTATTTCGTTATCCAGATTTCCGTCAGGAACAATGTTGTTCTGGTATTTTTTTATGAACAATAATGTCCGGTTCACAAAATTCCCATAAATGCCAAGAAGCTCAGAGTTGTTTCTTTCAACAAATTCACGCCATGTGAAATCTGTATCTCTTTTTTCCGGGCCATTAGCTGTAAGAAAATATCTGACAGAATCCGGATTGTACTCTTTGGCAATGTCTTTTGCCCATATTGCCCAGTTCCTGCTGGTGGATATCTTTCTTCCTTGAAGGGTAAGATGCTCACTTGAGATTATATCATCTGGAAGATGAAAATTCTGGCCATGTGCTAGCAGTAAAGATGGCAGGATTATAGTATGAAAAGGGATGTTATCCTTGCCATGAACATAGTAATGGCGGGAGTTGTTTAGCCATAAATCATCAAATGGTATATATCTATTTTCGCAAAGTACCTTGCTTGCAGACAGATAACCTAATACGTTTTCTGCCCATATGTATATTCTCTTATTCTCATAACCTTCTTTCGGTACTTCTATGCCCCATTCCAAATCCCGTGTTATTGCACGGTCTTTCAAACCTTCGTCTATGTATCTCTTTGTAAAAGCTATAGCATTCTTGCGCCAGCTCTTGTGCTGTTCAAGATAATCCTTAAGCTGTTTTTCCAGTCTTGATATGGCTATATACAGATGTTTGGCATTATAGAAAATCACAGGAGTTTTGCATTCTGCACATATTGGATTCTTTATACTGACTGCATCATTAACAGTTCCGCAAAAATCACACTGCTCGCCATTAGTCTCATTACCGCATATAGGACAGATTCCTGTTACCAGCCTGTCTGTTAAAGGCTTTTCGCAATGATCACAGTATGCCTGAGGTGCATCGAGTTCGTAAATATATTTGCTTTCATAAAGTTTTTTATGGAATTCCTTTACGAATTTTGTATGCCATACATCTGTTGTCTTGCCATAAAGATCATAACTGAATCCTAATCTGTTAAAAATATCAAAAAATTCCTCATGATACTTGTCACATATTTCCTGAGGTGAAACATTTTCCTTCTTTGCCTTAATGCAGATAGGCGTACCATGGCAGTCCGTACCAGATACATAAAAAACCGCATCTTTTTTTGCTCTGTAGTATCTTGCAAGTATATCGCCAGGCAGCAGCCCTGCAATATGTCCGATATGCAATGACCCGTTTGCATAAGGCCATGCTCCTCCAATAAGTATGTTCATTTTATTCGCTCCTTTCAAATTTTAAGTACAAAAAAAGGTGTAAACCTTTCTGGCTTACACCTTACATATCCTTGTTTCTGTGTTTATTCAGGGTATGACGATACAGGCCACAGGTCATGAAGCATCTGACACATCATACGCATTGATCCGTATACAGTTGTAACTTTCTTAACCACGTAGTCCATCATTAACCCCTTTCATCTAATTTCGTAAATATTATAGAGTAGTTTAATGCCAAAGATTTGAATTGTCAACATGGAATATCGAATATGATTCAGATTTATGCCAGATCAGTTCCTAAATCTTCTTTACTCGATTAGGTTTGATGATATTTATCTCTCCAGCCTTCACTAGTGCTGCTTTTGTAATTATAGGACCTGCTAGTTCATAAATAAGAGTTGCGCACAAGACAATCGTTCTTATAGATGCGCCATATGCTGGAAGAGCTGTTATAGCAATCTGGGCCATTCCTACTGCTACGCCGGCTTGAGGCAAAAGAGTTAGGCCTAAGTATTTTTTTATATTTCTGTCAGCGCTAACAATATGAGCACCAATCATTGCTCCAAAATATTTTCCCAAAGAACGAGTGACTAGATATATTATTCCTATTACTCCGACAGAGATAATCAAAGAGATATCCAATTCGGCTCCTGAAATTACAAAGAAAAGAAGAAATAAAGGAGGTGTCCATCTGTCGTATGTTTCCATAACTGGTTCTATATCATGACAGATATTCGCATATATTGCTCCAATCATCATACATGCAAGCAGAGATGAAAGATTTAGAAGCTGTGACAAAGCTACACAGCCAAAAACCGATGCAATTATAAGGCATATCCTGTTTGCGCGTGATTTGAATAGCTTCATTGATAATGATAGTAAAAATCCGATTACTGCCCCGATAACTAAAGATAGAACAATTTCCCATATAGGATTGAAGACAGCATTTCTAAAAGTCAGTGATTCTTTCATTGACAGTGATCTTGCAATGGACAGTGATAGAGAAAAAATAACCAGTCCTATCGCATCATCTCCTGCTACAACAGGGAGCAGGGTATCAGTAACTGGCCCTTTAGCTTTATACTGCCGAACTACCATCAGAGTAGCAGCGGGAGCTGTTGCTGCAGCTATTGCACCTAAAGTTATAGCAATCGGTATATCAAATCCAAATACTAATAAAACCGTATCCACAAGAGCTGTAGTAATAACTGCCTGCATCAGGGTTATTACCAGAATACTCCTGCCTATGGATTTCATGTGATTTAGTTTGAACTCGCCTCCAATGGAGAAAGCGATAAATCCTAGAGCGACTGTAGTAATTATCTCAAATCCGTGAAGAAGATCTGCTGGTATTAATTTAAAACAGAAAGGACCAGCTAAAAGACCTGCAATTATATATGCAGTAACATTTGGTAATCCGAATATTTTTATAATTCTCGTCATTAAAAGCCCGATTAACATTGCCAGGCTTAAACTTAATAATATGTTCATATGTATTTAAGCTTATATTATCCCTTCTGCAGACAGTACAGGAACTGTAAACATAATACCGGTATTAGGGGCATTAAGCCCGCCAGTGCATTTGCGGACAATCTCACAGACAGATTCTACTTTTTCATCTTCAAGCACCATAAACAGTGTCTGGTTTGTGTTGCCTGATGGAGTAATAAAATGTCTAAGAGATCCAAATATCGGTGGAGGTTCGACAGTCTGCTCATTAATTGTTTTCAACATTCCTGTAGATTCAAGAATAGTTGCTCCACCTATATTATTAAGAAGCATTTCTCTAAGTATCTTACTGACACATTCTTTATTGTTAAGGACCAATACTAGAAGTTTCATATTAAAATACGTCCTTTCTGAGTATACTGTATATATTTACTTTACTCTTGTTGACGTTAAAAATCAAACTATTTTACATAATATCACAATTATCCAGGTAAATATAACAAAAAACACATTGACACTAATTGAGAAGCAATATACTCTTAATTTGCAGAATTTGTTAAATAAAGGGAGATATGCGCTTGTTGAGCGTGTATATGTATATTTTGAAAGGATATGAAAAAATGAAAACCAGAATGATTTTAATTTTAATTTTGTGTCTAGCTATTGTAATTATCCCAGGATGCTCCAAGAAAACATATGAGAGGATAACGCAAAAAGCTCCATTCCCGACAAATGAATGGTCAAAAGCATATCCTGAAGAACTTGGAATTTCATCAGAAATGCTTGATAAAGCAGATAAGAGGATAAAGAGGGCATATCCAAATTTCATGAGCATGCTTGTAATAAAAGAAGGGTATCTTGTTTATGAAAAATACTATAATTCACATCATGAGAATAAAATAAGGGATACTTATTCTGTGACGAAGAGTTTTATGTCTGCTCTGACAGGTATAGCAATTGAAAAAGGATATATCGAAAGTATAGACGACAAGGTTTCAGAATACATACCTGAATACTTTACGATGCTGGATGATGAAAGAAAGAAAGATATAACCATCAAGCAGGTACTTACAATGACTGGAGGTCTGGAAAGCATAGATAATAACTATACATCGTTTTTTATATCTGAGGACTGGCTGGAAGCTGCGCTTGCGAAACCGATGACGCATAATCCAGGGGATGTTTTTGTGTATAATACCGGACTTACGCAGCTTCTAAGTTCAGTTATATCCAGAACCACAGGTATGAGCGTAATGGACTTTGCAAAAGAAAACCTTTTTGAGAAGATAGGTATGAATGTCACATACTGGCAGAGCGATGAGTCTGGGAATAATGGGGGAGGATCGGGACTGTGCCTTACATCACAGGATATGGCAAGATTCGGGTATCTTTATCTCAACGAAGGAATGTGGGACGGGGTACAGGTAATATCTTCAGAATGGATTAAGGATTCTCTGACCGGGCATATAAAGGCAAATGACACTCAGGATTACGGGTATCTTTTCTGGATCGAAGAGATTACTGATACTGTAAATAATAAAACTTATTCCATGTATCAGGCATATGGTTCAGGAGGGCAGATTATAATGGTAGTACCGGAACTGGATATGGTTATAGTTATAACATGTGACAGAGCGATATCTCCTACAGTAAAGCCAATGACAAGAGATATAATTACTGGCTATATCCTTCCATCAGCATATATGGAGTAAACAAGTCTTGTCGGTATATTGATTTTCATGGTATCATTTTACAAGGAGGAATAATCATGAATATATATGTTATGACAGATGCTGAAGGTTTATGCGGGATATTCGATAAAGAACAGGTAAATTCAGACGGTTCCCGGTATAGCGAATGCCGCGAGTACATGACAAAGGAAGTCAATGTAGTTGTTGAAGCGCTTAAAGAAGCAGGAGCTGACAGGATATATGTACGTGATGCTCACGGTGGAGGAAATAATGTTATTTGGGATAAATTATCCGACAAGGCATACAGATATATAATTGGAAATACAGGTAAAGACAGATTTATAGGAATTGAGGATTGCGACGGAGTTATTCTGCTTGGTTATCATGCAATGGCAGGCACAAAGGGTGCAGTACTTGAACATTCCATGAGTTCAGCAAGGATTCAGAATTACTGGATAAATGGAATGCCTGCAGGAGAGATAGCCATTGACTCTGGCATAGCAGGAGATTTCAATAAGCCTGTTATTATGGTAACAGGTGATAATTACGCATGTGCTGAAGCAAAAAAACTTCTTCCTTGGACTGTAACCTGCGAAGTCAAGAAGAGCACAGCGCTTTACGGGATTATGATACCTCCTATGAAACAGGCTTATATGCATCTAGCTGAAAAAGCAAAAGAAGCATACGGAAAACTAAAAGATATGAAACCATTAGTTTATGAGAAACCCATCACATTCAGGGTAGAGGTCGTAGAACGAAATGCAGTTCCCAATCCATATGCAAAACCTTATCTTAAAATTATTGACGGAAGAACATACGAGGTTACAGCAGATACGATGGAAGAAGCTCTTTTCAGGCATTATTGATTTATAGCCATAAAAAGGGCTGTCGGATTGTAGTATTGCGTCTTACCTCATCGACATAAGACTCACAAGGCAAGGACTGATAGGCATCTATCAGTCCTTTTATTCCAAGAACATAACCTGCAAAAACCATAAAAGACATTCTGGAAGGATAATCATCATAATACATGACATCTTTTCCATATGGCCATAAATCTTTATTCAATATATATGGAAGCATGAATTCTACTGCTTTTAGAGCTCCCTGTCCGTTTTTTCCCTGGTATTGCCAGAAGTTGTCTTTCTTATCTGAAAGAACATGGCACAATATTATGTAGTTGTCCAGTACCATCAGTGAGTATGCATATGGTTTAGTTCTATTAAGCTCCTTATCGAAACCGCCATTATTGTTCATCTGAACAAAAACCTTTTTTACAAACATCTCTTTACAATGCTCCAACATTTTAGTATTGTCTGTAAATCTTGAGAAGACAGCAACCTGAACATAGTAACAGATGCTATGGTTGTTCTGTTCATTGGATTCATCAATTCCGTACTGATGAGTAGTCATCCATTCGAGATATTTTGAAAACCAGTCAATAATTGAATCACTTATGCCTTTTGTGAGTGATTTACTGTCTTTAAGCGCATTCACTGCAAAGGGAACATCGGTCAGGTGAAGCGTGTCAATAATACCTATTCCTCGTCCTGTGTAAAGACCCGGAATAGCCTGAGCATAAAGGAGGTTCGGTTCCATTCTTGAATTTTCATCAATGAAAAAGGTTTTTAGAAGCTTTACTGCTTTTTCTGCATATTTTTCATCTTTTGTATGCATATATGCTCGTGCAAGATGAGCGATCATAGTCCTGTTTTTTCTTAATGCATACCTGTGATAGGCAAAATTATCAGGATTGCTTTCCCCATCGCGTCTTATATACGGAAGACCGTCTTTTTTGGAAGGGTCTGGCCACCAGTAATCACCATTTGAGTAGTATTCATTTTTGTGAGCCTCGCCCATTGGGGATGAGACATCGCAAAGGGAAAGAGGAATGCTTGTAAGTGCTTCTTCTGCCTTTTCCAAGGACCATAGAAGATCAATATCGAAATCAGGTTGTATAATGTATTTTTTCATAAGCTCAATCATGTTAAATGCCAGCCCTTGTATTTTGATGCTCTCATTATATTCCACATGCTTTAGCAGGTTCAAGAAGAATAGCTACTTTGAAAATATATATGTTTCATTGAGCTGGAATACATGATAAGACTGTTTTGGGGTTCTTGCTTGCACTGTTCTTTCAAATATGCTGACATCTGCTCCGTTAGTGCCATATAGATCGAAGTGCATAGGTATGATTACCTTTATGCTGGCTTTTTCCGCTAAATCCACAGCTTCCTGTATATTCATGTTTCCGATTATATTCCTTGACAACCGGAATTCATCCCGTCCGTTTATAGGGAGAATAGCCACATCTGCTCCTTTTATTCTCTCTGGCAATCCCTCGTATATGCAGCTGTCACCACTGTGATAAATTACATTTCCGTTAAAATCCATAAGATATCCCTGTTCTTGGCAGTTGCCTGAGGCATCAAGGTTAATGGTCTCATGAGCTGCTGGTATCGGCGTGATTCTAATGCCATTTAATGTAATGGATTTTCCTTCAAATGACGGAATGATATTTTCTTTTGGTATTCCGATGGTTATAAGGTGTTTCGCAGCAGGGTAAGGAGTAATAAATTTCGCTTTTTTATTCACTTCATATATTCTGGATATCGTGTCTGGATCCATATGGTCATAATGAGCATGTGTGCAAATGACTGCATCAATGAAATTCAATTCCTCTGCAAGTATAGGAGGCGGATAATTCCTCACCCATATAACATCATCAGTACAGCAATGCTCATCTACATAATATGATAGATATGGGTCGATTAGTATGCAGAAATCCCTGTGTTTTAATATGAATCCTGCCTGGCCAATGTATGAGACAGCTGTCTGATTGCTTAATAAATTTATGGTTTTAATATTGTTTATCATTATTTTTTTACCTGTTGTGAATTATATCATTAAGTGATATAATATGCAACAAGCGGAGATAATATGAAATATATAAATCATAAAAGCATGAAAAAAGTAAATTACGCGGATATTTTTTCCCTTATAAAGCATCATAAAAGCCTTACAAGAAAAGAAATAGAGGCTCTTACCGGATTGAGCTGGGGTGCTGTTTCCAACATCACTAACGGTCTTTTAAAAAGAGGATTTGTAGTGGAAAACAAACAGGTTCTAAGAAAAGAAGCTGGAAGGATACCATATGAACTGCAGGTAAATGACAAGGATAATTACTTTATAGGATTGGACATAAATATATCGGGAATGAAAGCGGTACTTGTAAATCTGAAAAACGAAATCGTTGAGATGTGGAATAAAGAACCTGATTACGAGAACAAAGATATGTTTATGAAAAGTATAATTGATTTTGTCAGTGGAATAATAAAGAAGAAGGATAAAGAGCATATACATGGCATAGGTATTGCTATGCAGGGTCCTATCGATTCTGAAGAAGGCCTGTCCATAAGTATTAAGGAATGTGCAGGATGGAATAGTATTCCTATATGCGAGATAATTGAAAACAGGTTCTCGATAAAAGTATTTTTAGAGCATGATCCGGACTGCTTAATATATGCAAAACATGAAAGATCACCTCTTTATAATGCCATACTTATAAGGCTGGATAAGAGTATAGGAATGGCAGTTATGAGCGAAGGCCGCATATTGATCGGGAAAGGAATGCTGGAAATCGGAAAGATACTTCCTTGTTATGAAAATAATGGAATATTACCTCTGGAAGAGTATGTGACTCAGAACGGGATGGAAAGACTTTACAAAAAAGAGTTTAAGAAGATTGCAGAAGATTTATCTTTAAGAAACGCTTTTCAAATGATGTCATGCTATCTTGGGATATCTATCGTAAATATGTGTCAGCTCTTTAATGCAGATGAGGTTATACTATGCGGTAATATGATGGAATATAAGCATCTGTTTTATGATGATACTATTACCATGATAAAAAAATATATTCAAAAAGATATCAGAGTATCGGTATATGATGTCGATGATGCTGCTTTCGGAGCAGCATTGATTGCCATAGAAAAATCCATATATCTTCTGGAGCTGTAACAGAAAGGAATAGTTTATGAAAGCAGTTGTAATAAAGAAAGCAAATGATATTTCATTAATGGATGTAAAATTTCCTGAACTGAAACAGGACTGTGCAAGGATAAAAGTCAAGGCATGCGCTATATGCGCAACAGATCTTGAACTGATAGATGGCAATATACCTGCTAAATATCCTATAATACCTGGACATGAATGGTCAGGTATTGTTGACAGCGTATCAGATGTTAAATATGAGCACTGGCTGGGAAAAAGGGTGACTGGAAGCAATGATATAAGCTGTCTTAGCTGTGATGAATGCAGGAAAGGCAATATACGCTACTGCAAAGAGTTTCAGGAAATAGGGTTTAAGGCTGATGGGGGATATGCAGAATATCTTATTGTACCTGCATATAATTTGTGCGAGATACCTGATAGCCTCCCTTTCGTGAATGCTGCTTTATGCGAACCTTTAGGTGTAGCTGTCGGAATACTGGAAAAAGCTCAGGCCAGGTTGATGGATACACTGTTAATATTCGGAAGCGGATCTATTGGCTTATGCATACTCACAGCAGCTAAAGCAATGGGATTGAATAAAATAGTCGTGTGTGCAAAATCAGAAAAAAGACTGGATATCGCAAAAAAAATGGGTGCTTTTGAAGTGATAGCTACAGATAAACAGAATATTTTCGAACAGATGGAAAAGCTACATCCTGAGGGCACAGATATAGTCTGTGATGCTACAGGTACGGAGGAATGTATAACAAACGGAATTAAACTGACCAAAAAAGGAGGCACCTTTGTTCTTGCAGGTTATGGGCAAGGAAGGATAATAAAATTACGTATTGATGACATTCATGTTAATAACATTAAAGTGGTAGGAGCGGGTAATAACTGGAATGTACATAAAAGAGCAGTGGACCTGATGAGGTCCGGACTTGTTGATTTGTCTCCTTTAATAACAAAAAAGATAAGCTTAGAGCAATATAAAGAAGGGTTTGAAGCTGCAAGAAACCGGCCAGAAGGATTTGTAAAGGCGGTATTCATGCTATGAGAAACAGTATACTGGGTATAGACATTGGTACTTCTGCAGTAAAGGCGATATGCAAGGATAATAAAGGGCAGACTGTAAAAGCATCTATGAAATATGATAGATTGTCTCCTTGCGGAATTTATGATGCATTTATAAAGATACTAAAGGAATTCAATCTGCCTGATGTGTCTGCAATAGGGCTTACATCCCAGATTGGAACATATATTATAAACGGTGAAGAAATAATATTCTGGTATGGTTCGGAAGGGAAAGAGGAGTTACAGGAAATAAAAAGCCAGTTTTCCAAAGAGCAGTTTGTTGAGAAAATTCAGATGAATCATCCCGATATAATATCTTTCCCCATGCCCAGGCTGCTATATATATACAGACACTATAAGAATATCGAAAGTATAATGATGCCAAAAGAATACATTATAAACAAGCTTACAGGAAATAATGTAACAGATACCTGTTCATGGAGAGGGATAATTGATAACAATAATGATAGCTATTGCAGGGAATTGCTGGATTATACAGGCATAACGGAAAGTATGCTTCCATCAGTATCCAGTCACTTTAATTCAGCGGGACATGTGACAGCAAAAGCAAGCATGGAAACAGGGTTGAGTGAGCAAGTAAGGATTTTCATAGGGTGTAATGATTTTTATTCAGCTCTTTTAGGAATGGGTATGATTAAGGAAGGTTCTATATTTGACCTTACTGGAACAAGCGAGCATGCAGGTGTAGTAAGAAATACCTTAGATGCGGATACTCTGCTAGTAAGC
>JBAZFL010000033.1:0-11822 GCA_041653455.1 Clostridia bacterium | reverse complement strand
CCAAGTCTTTCAGTAAGTTTTTTCCAGCCATCCCAGTCTTCTTCTGCTAGTCCGTCTTCAATAGATATTATAGGGTATTTTTCACACATTTCTGCCCAAAAATCTATTAACTGGTCCACTGTAAACATTCTGTCTGTTTTCCAGAAATAGTAACATCCTTCTTTACCCTTTGCTTTCGCTTCTTCATACATTTCTG
Source organism: Clostridia bacterium (assembly GCA_041653455.1). Taxonomy (GTDB): domain Bacteria; phylum Bacillota; class Clostridia; order DUPQ01; family DUPQ01; genus DUPQ01. The sequence goes on along the minus strand of JBAZFL010000033.1, from coordinate 11,626 downwards.
TTGCAGCAGGATCTAATGCAATTCTAATCTGTTCATATGGTTTGTATCCAGCTTTTTGAATGGCCTCAACAATAACTTGAAGAGCTTCCTCATCAGTTTTAAGGTTTGGTGCAAAACCGCCTTCATCACCAACGGCTGTTGAATAACCTTTGTCTTTTAAAACTTTTTTTAGTGTATGGAACACTTCAGCACACCATCTTAAAGCTTCTTTAAATGTCGAAGCGCCAACAGGCATAATCATGAATTCTTGGCAGCTGACTGAGTTATCAGCATGTTTTCCACCATTAATAATGTTCATCATAGGTACAGGAAGTACTTTTGAATTAACTCCGCCTATATATTCATAAAGGCTCATTCCTAATGCTTCACTGGCGGCTTTCGCAACGGCTAATGATACTCCAAGTATTGCGTTTGCGCCTAATTTGCCTTTATTATCTGTACCATCAAGTTCTATCATCAATTTGTCAATATATACCTGATCAAGAACATTCAGACCCTCAAGCTCAGGAGCAATTATATCATTGACATTTTCAACTGCTTTTTCTACACCTTTTCCAAGATAGATATTTTTATCACCATCCCTTAATTCAACTGCTTCAAATGCTCCTGTAGAAGCTCCGCTTGGTACAGCTGCTCTTCCTACATATCCGCCTTCAACAAAAACTTCGACTTCAACTGTGGGATTTCCTCTTGAATCAAGCACTTCTCTTGCCCATACGCTTTCGATTGAAATATATTGTTTCATATTTTCCTCCGTTATCTATTATAGTTTATTATCTTATCAAAATCATCTAGCTTCAAACTTGCACCACCGACAAGACCGCCATCAATATCACTCATATTAAACAGATCCTTAGCATTTTTTACATTAACTGAACCGCCATACTGTATATAAGTTGCATTAGCTATTCTTCGTCCATATTTTTCTACAAGTGTTTCCCTTATAGTTTTGCATACTTCATTAGCTTGTTCATTTGTAGCAGTTTTTCCAGTTCCTATTGCCCATATCGGTTCATATGCTATTATTACATTTTTCATATCTTCAGCCGTAACTGATTTTAAGGCATATCCTACTTGATATCTGACATAGTCTGCTGTAACTCCCATTTCTCTTTGTTCAAGACTTTCTCCAACACATATTATTGGTCTCAATCCTGACTGCAAAGCTTTTAGAACTTTTTTATTTACTGTAGCATCTGTTTCATTAAAATACTGTCTTCTTTCAGAATGACCTATAATGACATATTTCACACCAAGATCATTAAGCATTCCAGCAGATACCTCAGCGGTATATGCTCCATTATCTTCATAATGCATATTTTGAGCAGCTATTTTAATTTTACTTCTTTTTGCTGCCTTTAATGCAGCTGGTATACATACGAATGGTACTGCGCATATTACTATATCAGTAGTATATTTAACGCTATCAGAAAGGCTTGATATAAATACTGCTGTTTCTGATGGAGTCTTATTCATCTTCCAATTTCCGGCAATTACTTTTTTTCTATTCATTTATCCTCCAAAACTTCTATTCCTGGGAGTACTTTACCTTCTAAAAACTCTAAAGAAGCTCCTCCACCTGTCGAAATATGTGTCACTTTATCTGCAAATCCTAATATTTCAATAGCTGCAGCGCTATCTCCTCCGCCTATAATTGATACAGCACCCGACTCTGCAACTGCTTTCGCAATTTGTCTTGTTCCATTTGCAAAGTTCTCGAACTCAAAAACTCCCATAGGCCCATTCCAGATGATTGTTTTAGCGTTCATAATTTCTTTTGTAAACAAATCAACTGTTTTATCACCAATATCCATACCCATCATATCGCGTGGAACGCTGCAACAGTCTACTGTCTTTCTGTTTGCTTCATTCTTAAATTCATCTGCAACTACAGAATCAAGAGGCAGAAGAAGCTTTACATTTTTTTGTTTAGCTTTTTCAAGAAGCTGATTAGCTAAATCCAGTTTATCCATCTCACATATAGATTTTCCTATTTCATATCCTTTTGCTTTCTCAAATGTGTAAGCCATACCTCCTCCGATTAAGATAGTATCGACTTTATCCAATAAACTTTCTATAACTCCTATCTTATCAGAAACTTTTGCTCCACCAAGGATTGCTACAAATGGATGTTCAGGATGTGAAAGCGCTGAACCCATAATTTCTATTTCTTTCTTAATAAGAAAACCACAAACTGCTGGAAGATAATCAGCCAGACCTGCTGTGGATGCATGAGCTCTGTGTGCTGTACCAAAAGCATCATTTACAAAGATTTCTGCCATTGAAGCTAGTTGTTTGGAAAATGTTGGATCATTTTCCTCTTCTTCTGCGTGGAATCTAACATTCTCGAGAAGCATTACATCACCATTATTCAATGCTGAAGCTTTCGATTTTGCATCATCTCCTATTACATCTTTTGCAAGAATAACCGATTTTTTAAGCAATTGAGATATTCTTTCTGCTACAGGAGCTAAGGAGTATTTCATATTGAATTCTCCTTTAGGACGCCCCAGATGCGAAACAAGAATTGTTTTTGCACCATTATCTGAAAGATACTTAATTGTTTTCATAGCTTCACGTATCCTTTTATCATCGGTGATAACACCATCTTTTAAAGGGACATTAAAATCCATTCTGGCTATTACTTTTTTGCCAAATACATTGATATCTTCTACTGTTTTTTTATTCAATGCTGCCATGATTATCTCCTTTACTAAAAAAAAGACCCGCATCTACGGGCCTTAGTTTATTTATTATTTTGCGTCAACCTTAGCCATATGCATAATCAGCTCTACGACCTTGTTTGAATAACCCCATTCGTTATCATACCATGCAATAAGTTTTACAAAATTATCATTTAATGAAATACCTGCTTTTGCGTCAAATATGCATGTTCTTGAATCTCCTATGAAATCTGTTGATACTACATCATCTTCAGTATATCCGACAATTCCTTTAAGTTCATTTTCTGATGCTTCTTTAACTGCAGCCTTGATATCTTCATAACTAGCAGGCTTATCTAATCTTACAGTAAGATCAACAACTGATACGTCAATTGTCGGTACTCTCATGGACATTCCGGTAAGTTTTCCGTTAAGTGAAGGAATAACTTTACCGACTGCTTTAGCAGCTCCTGTTGATGAAGGAATAATGTTAGTAGCTGCTGCTCTTCCACCTCTCCAGTCTTTTGCAGAAGGTCCGTCAACAGTTTTTTGTGTAGCTGTTGTGGAATGTACTGTTGTCATAAGTCCTTCGATTATTCCAAATTTGTCATGCACTATTTTAACTAAAGGTGCAAGACAGTTTGTAGTACATGAAGCATTAGATACAAAAAGCATATCTTTTGAATATTTATCCTGATTTACGCCCATTACAAACATTGGTGTATCATCTTTTGATGGAGCTGACATAACAACTTTTTTTGCTCCAGCTGTCAAGTGTCCTTGAGCTTTTTCCTTAGTTAAGAAAACGCCTGTTGACTCGACAATGTACTCAGCTCCACATTCTTTCCAGCCTATTTCAGAAGGTTCTTTAGATGCGTATACCATAACTTTCTTTCCGTTAACCTTAATGAAATTATCACCTGTTTCAATTGTTCCTTTGAACTGTCCATGAACTGAATCATATTTCAGCATGTATGCCATATACGGAACATCAAGGAAAGGATCATTAATTCCCATTATTTCAACTTCAGGATTGCTTATTGCTGCCCTAAACACCAGACGTCCGATTCTACCGAAACCATTAATACCAATTTTTACTGTCATTTATATATCCTCCTAATTAAAATCATTTTAATTACCATCGTTTATTTTATATTATTACTTAACTTTTTTCAATATGCAAATTACTGATTTAATATGAATTTGTTAAAATTTTAACTATTTACAAGCTTTCCATATAACTGCATATTTACAAATCCATGCTGACGAAGTATTTCATATGTTATTATAGCCACACTATTTGATAAATTTAGTGATCTTATTGTATCATTCATTGGAATGCGTATTGTATTGTGATAATTTTTCTCAAGTAAATTTTCATCAAGCCCCTTTGTTTCTTTACCGAAAAGAACATAACAATCATCAGGATATTGTATTTGAGAATAAATGTTAGGTGCCTTGGTAGTAGCGAAAAACATAGTATCACTCTTGTGGATTTCCATGAAATCGCTGAGTGATTCATAATAATAAATATCTACATAATTCCAGTAATCAAGCCCTGCTCTTTTTAATGCAGAATCAGTAATAGTAAATCCAAAAGGTTTAACAAGATGAAGCCTGCAACCTGTTGCAGCACATGTTCTGGCTATGTTACCAGTATTTTGAGGAATTTGAGGTTCAACTAAAACAATATTGATCATACTAATCCTTTTAAAGATAAATCCGTTATAATTAACGGATTTGTCTTAATATTAATTCTTTATTGTGCAAAATACTCATTTAGTGCTTTTACTAGAGCATCTGAATCAACACCATGTGCTTCTGAAGCATCACCTATACTTTCACCGCTGGAATGTGGGCAGCCTATGCAGTGCATCCCATATTCAAAAAATATATCCGCTGTATTAGGGTCCATTTTTAAAACATCAATTATGATCATATCCTTTGTTATTTTTTTCATATCTGTTTCTCCTTTAATCTGTTCGCTATATTTATAATAAATGATTCTGTGTCCATTACCGTGATTTTATCACTTAATATCAAGTTTTGTAAATCTTTCGTGATATAGCCCTGCTCTATTGACTCAATGCATGATTTTTCCAAATTTGCAGAAAATTGTATAAGTTCATTGCAATTATCTATTTCTCCTCTTTTTCTTAGTGCTCCGGTCCATGCGAAAATTGTAGCTAAAGGATTTGTTGATGTATTCTCACCATTTAAGTATTTATAGTAATGTCTTGTAACTGTACCGTGTGCAGCTTCATACTCATATTGATTATTTGGAGATACTAAAACAGAAGTCATCATTGCTAAAGAACCAAATGCTGATGAAACCATATCGCTCATTACATCACCATCATAATTTTTTAATGCCCAAATAAATCCACCTTCTGAACGTATCACTCTTGCAACTGCATCATCTATTAATGTATAGAAATATTCTATTCCTATGTTTTTAAATTTCTCTGCATATTCATTTTCATAGATATCCGAAAATATATCTTTAAAATGATGGTCGTACTTTTTGGATATTGTATCTTTAGTGGAAAACCATAAATCCATTTTTCTGTCCAATGCGAAATTAAAACATGATCTTGCAAATGATGAAATAGAATTGTCCTTATTATGCAATATCTGAATAATGCCTGAATCATTAAAGCTAAATCCTTGTATCTCTTCAATTTTTCCGTTATTACTGTGATATTCAACTTTTAATCTTCCTGATGAAAGTACTTGATATTCATTAGCTGAGTAAACATCACCATATGCATGTCGTGCAATTATAATCGGTTTTTTCCAGCAAGAAACTGTCGGAACAATGTTTTTAACAATAATAGGTTCTCTGAACACTGTCCCATCGAGTATTTCCCTTATTGTTCCATTTGGACTTTTCCACATACTTTTTAAATTATATTCTGTCATTCTTTGTGCATTTGGTGTAATTGTTGCGCACTTTACACCAACCTTGTATTTTTTTATTGCGTTCGCACTTTCAACAGTAACAGAATCATCAGTTTCATTTCTGTGTTTTAAACCTAAGTCGTAATATTCTGTTTTAAGGTCGATGAATGGATGTATTAGTTTTTCTTTAATCATAGACCAAATGATTCTGGTCATTTCATCTCCATCCATTTCTACTATAGGATTATGCATTACTATTTTATTCATTCTCACCTTTATCTCTTTCATATATTGATTCACCATTGCAGTTTATTATAACAATAACGGGAAATTTTTCAACATAGATTTTTCTTAATGCGTCAGTTTTAAGATCATCATAAGCAATAACAGTCTGGCTTTTTATGCATTTAGACAGCTTTGCGCCCAATCCGCCTATAGCACCAAAATAAACACATTTGTTTCTTATAATACTATCTTTAACTATATCATTTACTTTACCTTTCCCGATAATAGCTTTTAATCCGTTATCAAATAAATATGGAGTATATGAATCCATACGATAACTTGAAGTAGGTCCAGCCGAACCAATTATATCTCCTTTTTTTGCATCTGAAGGGCCACAGTGATATATGCATTGACCTTTTAAATCAAAAGGTATTGAATCGCTAAACATTCTTTTATGGGCTTGATCTCGCGCAATATAGATAAATCCATTAATCAGGACTTTGTCGAAAGGTTTTAGACTTAAGAGTATATCATTATTAAATGGTGTTGAAATTTCAATCATAATATTATTACCTTGTGTCTTAATGCATGACATTGTATTGTCACTGCTACTGGTATAGAAGCTATATGAGTCTCATAAGCTTCAATTGCAACTGATAAGGCAGTTGTATTTCCTGAACAACCTGCGGGGCCAATATTTGACATATTTATAAGATTTAATATCTTTCCTTCCATGTTCGCATAAAACTTGTTCGGGTTATTTACTCCGACTTCCCTTAAAAGCGCTTTTTTAGAAAGAACTGAAGCATAATCCATAGTACCACCAATACCAATTCCTATAAAAACAGGAGGACATGCATTAAAGGCTTTACTACATATATCATCAGCTATAATTTTAACTACTTTATCTTCTGATAATGAAGGATTAAGCATTTTCACAAAACTCATGTTTTCACTACCAAAACCTTTTAGCATGATACTGATTTTCAAAGATGAACCTTCAGTCTGTTCAACATAAACTACACAAGGTGTATTATTGTCAGTATTTATTCTTTCAAAAGGGTCATTAACAATAGATTTTCTAAGATAACCTTCAGTATATCCTTTTGCAACTCCTCTATTGATTATATCTTGAATCGGTTCATCAAGTTCTATATTCAGACCTATTTCTACAAAACATATAACCATACCAGTGTCTTGGCATAATGGTATTTTATCTTTTTTTGCAATATCAGCATTACTTATTAATTCATTAAGTACATATCTTGCAGTATCATTTTTCTCTGATCTGACTGCTTTTTCAATTGCGGTATAAGCATTGTCATTAAGGACACATGCGCATTCTATACATGAAGCAGATATTGTATCTATAATTTCTTGAGAGTTAATTTTCCTTCTCATTAAGATAATCCTTCATAGCTTTTGACACTTTGAGTTTGAGTTCAAGCGTATTTGGTATTTCGATAAGTTCGTTAGTTGATATAGCTTTTACTTCTCTTCCTTTTCTTGGTTTTACTAAAAATGTTCCAAAATCTTTTATACAGACTTTACCCTCTTCTTTTAAAGCTTCTTTAATAATATCGAACACTGTGTTAACCATCTCATCACTTTGAAATTTAGTCATTCTTTTTTCTTGAGCTAGTTTCATTGATAATTCATTTCTATTCATTTTATATCCCCGCTTTTATTTTTCTCCGAAATATTGATAAAGATTGCATAATATTTTCCCATTATACAATTTTCTTTTTTTGTCAGATTTCTTTCCATAAGATTCTTCAAATAATTTATCAGGTGCCAATATATATTTACTCCATTTCTTAAATTCTTTGAATTTAGAATTCATATCAGAATATATTTTTTTTGCAGTTTGTTCATCTTCCAGCCTTTCTCCATATGGAGGATTACATATTATTACTCCTTTTTCGGATGGTGATGTAATGTCTTTAAAATCTTTAACTGAAAACTGGATAATTTCTGAAACTCTCGCATTTCTTGCATTTTGTCGTGCCATTGAAATTACATCTTTATCAATATCATATCCAAACATTTTTTCAATATCATCATTACTAATTAATGATTTATAGTATTCTCTTGCCTGCATCCATTCATTATTTTTGAAAAGAGGCCATTCCTGAGCAGCAAAATCCCTATATAATCCTGGTGCTATATTTTTGGCTATTAAAGCTGCTTCTATTAAAATTGTTCCAGAACCGCAGAATGGATCAATAAGATTCTTGTCTTTATTCCAGTATGAAAGCTGGACTATCGCGCTTGCAAGCGTTTCTTTAAGTGGGGCTTCCCCACCTTTTGTTCTGTATCCTCTTTTATATAATGATGTTCCTGAAGTATCTAGATATATTCTCACATTATCCTTAAATATAAAAACATTAATAGGATATTTAACACCTGTTTCAGGGAATTTTTCTATCATATAGTAATTTGACATGGAATTAATAATTGCTTTTTTAATAATGGACTGACAATCAGGTATACTCTTTAAAACTGAGGAAACTGAAGATACATTAACAATAATAGCTCCAAATTTATCAATAAATTTATGGAATTGTGTTTTAACTGTATTCTCAAATAATTCATTAAATGAAATAGCGTTAAAATTTGCTAATTCAATATATACTCTTTCAGCAGTTCTTAAATTAATATTGGCTTTTGATATGCCAAATAAATCCGACTCAAAATTTACTCTTCCATTTTCTGAAGCTATTTCATCAAACTTCATCTTTCTTAATTCTGCAGATAATACTGATTCAAGACCAAAACTGCATGTAGCTGTACATTTCATTATTTCTTCCTTTATACTCTAAGCATCCGATTAATTTATCGTGATTAAAGTATTTTATACTTTTTTAAATGTTTTGGCAAATAGTTATAATACATATTTATTTTTTTTATTGGAAGTGTTAAAATTCAATAAGAAATAATACAAAGGAAAAAGTCTATGAATAAGAATATACAAAAGAATCAAAAAAAAACTAACAAGAATAACATACATCCCAGAAAACAGATTTCGAAATTTAAGTATGGTTTAGGAAAAATTATTCTAGTAATTGCCTTCTCTTGTATAATAGCATTACTTATATATTTAATACTTGATTGGTCTTTAAAACTGGCTAATACAAGAAATATTATTGACAATAAATCAGTCAATAGTGTTATAACTGCTATTGATAATGACGATTATGATAAAGCGGTTTTTGTATATGAACAGCTAACTGAAGAGAATAAAATTGTTTTAAGCGAATCTCAAATATTTATAAGCAGTATAAATAGTATGTTTAATGATATTTTTTCATCTGATGAACAGAGTAACACTAACAGATATAAGATAGTGCAGTATTTTTCAATTTTCATAAATGAAACTGAAGTCGAAAATGTAGTAACAAAGTTATATAATTCATTTAGAACCACTAACATGTCATATGAAAATTATCAGAATACATTAAACCATTTAAATGATATGCTTAAGAATGGTAATTTTGAAAGCTCAATTAATCTGTATAAGGACAAATCGGACTTAATTAAGATATCTAGAGAACAGTATAATAAAGCAAAAATATTTGAAGAGGAACTGGATTTTTTAAATGCATATGATTGTTATATGAACGTTATTCCAGAGGATACTTTTTATTATTCTATTGCTTTGGCTGATGCTTCAAAACTAAAAGAATCTATTATCACCAGCATACTTGAAAGAGCTAGAACATTCGAAAATGAAAATGACATAGAAAATGCATATTATACTATGAAATCTGCACCAGACATAATTATCGATGATTCACGAATTGTTGAGTATATTGAATATATAACTGATTTATTTCAGAAATCTTCATATGTTCAATACACTGGAATAGTTTATAATATGTTTTTTCATTCATTAGTTCTATACCCTGATATTGCATTTTCCTCTTCAAAAGGTGAAGAACTGTTCAATATAATGACAACAAAATATGAATTTGAAAAGACTCTTGAAAAATTATATGAACATGATTATATTCTCGTTAATGTATCTGATATATATGATACATATACTCAAGACGGAAAAGAATATTTAAAATTAAAAGAATATCTATTACTCCCTGAAGGAAAGAAACCACTTATCCTATCTTTTGATAATATATCATGCACTCATGCAAACTTTGGTTTCTGTAAGAAGCTAGTTCTTGATGACAACAGGAATCTTGCATCTATAGTAACAGTAAACGGAGTTGATACAGTTACATACGATGGAGAACATGTTTTAATATTGTATAATTTTGTAAAGGACCATCCAGATTTCTCGTACAACAATGCAATGGCGGTACTAGGCATGTCAGGTTACGAGAGTCTTTTCGGGTATGATACTGGAAATATGAATTCTCCAAATAGGCAATCTGAACTAGAAAAATCAAAACAAATTGCTGATAAACTCAAAGAAATGGGTTATATTTTTGCGAATCATTCATATTATCATTATCCAAACAGTTCAGACATACCTTCAGAGTATACTGACCTTGAATGGCTTAAATATGACACTGGACTGTGGCACGAACGCATTGAACCAATACTTGGTAAAACAAATATTTACATCACTCCTGGTGGGAAAAATTATTCTGTAACCAATTATGTGGATGGAGATAGAACTGATCCTTGTTATAATTTTCTTGTTTCTGATGGATATCAAATTATATTAAGTGTTGGAAGAGGACAATCATATACTAATAATTTAATTGGAATTGATAATCCAAGATTCTTTTTCGGCACTTCTTTATTTATGGACAGATATAATATTGATGGTAAAAGTTTTTATAAAGAAGATATTAAACTTGAAGATGTATTTGGATTTTCATATTCCGAAATCATTGATCCTATCAGAGATTCTTACAAACAATCATTTTGAAAGCTTCTTGTTTATACAATTTATTACTTTAATTTTATCTAAAGACCATCTAGGTTCAAATAACTCAGATTTTTGGCAATCACCTGTAATCCTGTGAATAATTACTTTATTATCCAGTATTTTTATTGCCTCACTTACTGCATCAGTATACTCATCAAATGTTATAATATGAAAAGGATTAATATCATAAATTTCTTTTAATAGGGTATTGTTTTGAATATACAAGGAATGTATTTTAATTCCCCATATATTTAATGCTTTTATATATTTTATTGTCTCTATATAATCTTCATAAGACTCGTTTGGTAAACCAAAAATAACATGAGCTACCATTTTTATTGAACTATCATTCAATTTTGAAATACAGTTATTAAAAATAGTATTTTCATATCCTCTATTGATAATATGCGCAGTATTTTCATTTGATGTTTGAAATCCTAACTCAATCCATAAATGAGTATTACTATTAAAATATCTGAGTACATTTAATACATCATCATCAATGCAGTCAGGTCTTGTAGCTATTGCTAAACCCTCAACTTTATCAATATCTAACGCTTCATTATATTTTTTTGTAAGTATTTCCGTTTTATCATAAGTATTTGAAAAATTTTGGAAGTATGCAATATATCCGGTATTATCATCAGCTTTACTAATATTTTTGTATCTTTCTATCTGAGCAAGAACCTGTTCTTTTATAGTTAATTTGGAAAAGGTAAATTCACCGCTTGCTTGTTTGGAACAGAATATACAACCTTTATTACCATATTCCCTATTAGGACATGTAAAGCCTCCGTCAATCGGAAGCTTTATCATCTTTTTATTGAATGTTTTTTTCAAATATTGGCTTAATGTTGGATATGACTGCATTTAAATACACTCATATTTTAATGAATCATTTTCCAATGATATCATTACCATCATTCCATCTTTCAACTCTTCT
>JBAZFL010000032.1:0-11909 GCA_041653455.1 Clostridia bacterium | reverse complement strand
TATCCATTCCGAAGCATATGCTGCCGGTGAGTTGAAACATGGCACAATAGCATTAATTGATAATGACAGGCTTGTTGTAGCATTAGCATGTAATGAAAGGCTTCTAGACAAGCTTATAAGCAATATTCGCGAAGTCAAAGCCCGTAGTGCGAAAGTACTTGGTATAATTACTGAGCGAAGCACTAAAATTATACCGGAAACAGATGATATAATATATATACCTGAAGGAGAAACTCTGTTTAACGCAGTCGCTCAAGTAATACCATTACAGATGTTTGCATATTATGTGGCTCTGAATAACGGATGCGATATTGACAAGCCAAAGAACCTTGCAAAATCAGTTACAGTAGAATAAAAGACAAAAAAAAGCTGCTCATTAATTTCATAATTAAGCAGCTTATTTCTTATTGATCTGTTTTATCTTTTTGCTTTAGGCTTGCCCAGTATCTCACTTAAGATTATTCCTTTAACTAAAGTCTCACTGTTGTCCAGCAAATCACTGATGAGATCATAATCTTCCTCGTCTTCAAGCTGTTTAACTACTGCAGAAGGAGCTTCATCCTTTTTTATATCTTTAATATCCTCAGGTTTTCTTATATACTCGCCCATCTCTATTTCTCTTTCTTTTCAGAAGATGGTCTTGCAGCTTTTCCTGTTTCGGATATTGATTCTCTCATCTGCGTATCTGCTATTACATTCTTCATGTTGTAATAATCAAGTACCCCAAGATTCCCTTCCTCCAACGCTTTTGCCATTGCTTTTGGTACAAGAGCTTCCGCTTCAACAACTTTCGCTCTCATTTCCTGAACATTTGATTTCATCTCCTGTTCTCTTGCAACAGCCATAACTCTTCTCTCTTCAGCTTTTGCTTGAGCTATCTTTTTATCTGCTTCTGCCTGATCAGTTTGCAGCTGAGCACCTATATTCCTGCCGATATCTACATCAGCGATATCAATTGAAAGAATTTCAAAAGCTGTACCTGCATCTAATCCTTTTTTTAGAACTGTTTGTGAAATAAGATCTGGGTTCTCCAGAACCTCTTTGTATGATTCAGCTGAACCTACTGAGGTAACTATTCCTTCGCCTACTCTTGCGATGATAGTAGATTCTCCTGCACCACCTATTAGTCTTGAAATATTGGCACGGACAGTAATTTTTGTTTTTGCCTTCACTTCAATACCATCTTTAGCAACAGCTGATATTATAGGTGTTTCTATTACCTTTGGATTAACACTCATTTTTACAGCTTCTAAAACGTCTCTGCCTGCAAGATCAATTGCTGCTGCTGTCTCAAATGACAATTGTATTCGTGCTTTCTGCGCTGCAATAAGAGCATCTGCTACCTTGTTCACATTGCCTCCTGCAAGGTAATGAGTTTCTAACTGGTTGATTGTTACATCTAAACCTGCTTTTATAGATTTAATAAGAGGATTAACTATTTTAGCAGGTTCAACTCTTCTAAATTTCATTCCTATAAGACTCATAAGTCCTACTTTGACTCCTGCAGCAATCGCTGATATCCAAAGCCCTATCGGTACAAGGCTTAAGAGTATTGCGAAAAATGCAATAACAGCTGCGATAATTACTAATACTAATACTACTGGTTCCATCAGTTACTCTCCTTTATATTCTTTTACAACAATTCTTACACCTTCGACCTGTTCGACGATGATATCTTTTTCTTTTTCGATAAATTCTCCTTTTGTCACTACATCCATAACCTTACCTTCAAACTCTGCTTTACCAGAAGGTCTCAGTATAGTTATTGCTCTACCTTTGAGACCTACTGCAGCACTCATATCCTGCACACCCAGATAACCTTTTTTCTCGGAAAATGTATCAGAATTTATGAGTTTTTTGGAGAGCCTGCTTTTTGTAGCTATTCTGATTGCAATTACAAGCAGTATGACTGCTAATGCCAAAAGGATAAGGAACATAATCAGCCCTTCCAGAAAAGTCTTTGCAGTAAGGAAAATTGACAACAGAAGCAGCAAGATTCCAAGAATACCAAAAATACCGAAACTTGGAATAAAAGCCTCTATTATGAGAAATACCAAACCTATTACCAATAAAACAGCTTGCAGAACATCGATGTTCTCAACAAAACTTAAAATACCTGGCATCTTTTATTCTCCTTCCATACATAATTATATCACAAATTAATAAGAAAAGTCACTATCTTGCAAGCATCCTTAAATCTGAACCGTCTATATTCATGGAATTTATGTCTGTATACATCAAACCGGTTTGTATATCGTATTTATAATCCATAAGCATAAGTCTGCTGCTTACTATATTTAAGTACATTCCGTAAGATGAGCTTGAAAATATGATTTTTTCATCTGTTCCGTCAGTTTTAATGCTTACCAGATCATAAGGCCATGAGTATGTTGAGTAATTGTAATTATCTAGATCATACTGAATAAAGTATATTCTCCCATCATACGCATTTACTGTCAGGATTGCTTTGTCCTGAGCAGCTCTGACAAGTTCATTATTGCTGCCGTCAAGGTCGCATATGTATATGTTCGAACTGAAATCCTTATATGTTATTTTCTCGTCACTCAAAACATAAAAGCCTACTCTAGACGTTAACAGAACCTGAAGGTTGGACCCATCAGGATTGGATCTGTACATATTTCCCTGACCGTCATAGTAATAAAGCATATCATCATATATTACAGGATTATTTCCATATTCAGCAAGAACCTCTTCTTCCGTACCGTCGAGCAATGATCTGCAAATTGACATTGCATCGGTATAATCCGGACTTCTCTTCATGTAGTACAGATAATCCCCATAAAGGAACATACCATAGCTGTATGTGTTGTTTATTCTTTCTACAGAACTGCCGTCAAGCTTCATTCTGTATATATTATATGAACCATCTATTGCATCTCCTTGGTTTCCAGAAAAGTACAACCAGTCTTCAATAACAACCAATGACCATCCGAATCCATTAAATATCGACTTAAAATCCGTACCATCTTTATCCATTCGGTATATATGCGCTTTTTTATCTGCATCATAACTGGAATAGAAAACATAGTCGTCTGTTGCGAAATAGTACTGCCCATTCATGATATTGCCAAGGTCAGAATAGTTAACACCTACAGATACTATGGATGATCCTGTTAAAGCAGAGGGATTAGAATTTGGTGAAGACGATGCAGTCGGATTTGTTATGTTCGTATTATCATTCGGCTTTTTATTAAGTATCCAGTTCCTTATGAGAATACCTCCAGTTGCCAAAACTCCGATAGTTAGCACTACTGCAATTGCAATAACAGCAACAGGTACTTTCCTCCTTGGTTTTACAGACTGGATATTGGGTTTAATGAATGCTGGATTTGGAACAGGTTTCTGATTCATATTTGCATTTGCATAAACTGGTGGAACATCATTTGAAACAAATGGCTTTGCCTGTTGTACAGGAGCCGCTTTGGAATCAGCTCCGCAGTTAGTGCAGAAACGGGTTCCTACAGGCATTTTGGCTCCGCAACTAGTGCAGAAACCTGTGCTGGATGCATTTGCATCTACGCTCGCAGGAATATATCCATCAGGATATTTCGCTAACTGCTCATTATCTGTTCTTCTAAAAATTGCTCCAAAAGATGCCACGATTCCTGCAATTGTTGCTAGAACTGTACCTATTGGAATCATTGCTCCTTCACTTTCATCTTTTTTCACAATTAAACCTTTAAATGAAGGATCTGTGGAAATATCCTGTCCATTTAATACTGCTTTTTCATATGCATATACAGTATTATCATTAAGATTAAAGAAAATAAAAGCAGTATATAGAATAGCTGCTGAATCATCATCTTCTTCCTTTTTCTTAAATGTGCCGGATATGGTTATATCTGCATTATCATTAAGTTTGTATGGCACATTCATATTAGTGAGCTGTTGAGTCGTTTGATTGATAAAACTATCCCTATTCATTTTTCTACCCCCGCAATTAATAATAACTTTGTACAAAGTTATTTTATCATTTATGTGTTATATATACAATCATAAGACTACCTATGAATCACCAATACATTCCGAATTTAGTTCATCGAAGAAATCAACCATAAACTGATGACGCTTAATTGCAATCTCTCTGGCTGAATCGGTCAGTATCCTGTCTTTAATTTTTGATAGTTTTACAAGATATTCTCTGTAAGCAGTATCTTCTTTTGAATAGCTATGCGTTTTCTCCACCTGTATATGAGGGTCATGCACTCTAGCGCCATTTTCACCTGCAAATACGAACGCTCTACCTAGACCTATGGCTCCTATACCGTCAAGTTTATCTGCATCAAACAAAACTTTAGCTTCTATTGTTTCTGGGCTGTTTCCTCTTCGAAACCGGTGAGTACGAATACAGTCAGCAACTCTGTCTGTAACATTTTTATCTATGCCGAAAGATAACAGGATGTTTTTTGCTTCGATTGCGCCTTTTTCCTCATGATGTACCTGACCTTTGGAAATGTCTTCATCATGCCTTGAGATATCATGCAGTACAGCAGCATATCTGACTATATCAATATCAGCACTTTCTGCTACTGCAAGTTTCTCAGCCATACGCAATACTCTTTCAGTATGGTCCCAATCATGGCTCCCATTATTTTTTCGAAAGATTTCTATTACATAATCAGATATATCTTTAAATTTATATGTCATTACTCAGTAGCAAAATTAGTAAAATAACCTTGTATAAGAACAACAGGAGTGCCTCTGTCTCCGCTTCCACTGGTAAGATCGCATAACGAACCTAAAAGATCCGTAAGTCTTCTTGGGGTTGTACCCTGTGATTCCATGTTTCCTGAAAGATCTTTATCTTTTGCTTTTATTCTTTCTTTCATTGCCAAGGCAAGCTGCTCTCCTCTTAATGATGCAAATTCATTATCAGCAAAGTATTTCATTTTAAGTTCATTTGGTGTGCCGATAAGCCCGGATGTATATCCTGGAGATACTACCGGATCTGCAAGTTCCCATATACCGCCCACAGGATCTTTAAAACACCCGTCTCCATATACCATAACCTCAACATGTTTTCCTGTGAGATTAAGCATCCTTTTCTGTAATTCCTCTGCAAAAATCTGCGCATCCCGAGGGAAAAGCTTTACTTTATCCTCAGTAGCTTTATTGGACCCTAATAATCCGTAATCAGCATTGTATCCTGACCCGCTCAAGCTTGATGTGAGAATCTCATCTAGTCTGAATACTCTATCTGCTCCTGCAGTTTTCAATATTCTCTGAGTACGCTTTCTTGAGTGTATATCGCAGTTAAGAACATTCTTAGTATAATTCAAAATATATGACGGATTATTTGAAAACACTATCTCAATATCCTTACCCATACTTTTATATGTTTCAATGTAATCAACTTTCGTAAATACATGAACTGTGTTTTTAAAAAGTTTTCTAAATTCTGATTCTGTGAAGTTATCCTTGTATGGATTTACTCCTTTTTCATCAAGATCATCAAGGGTTATAAGAGCGTTGCCAACTTCATCAGAAGGATATGACAACTGAATGTACAGTTTCTCACATGACATCGCTATAGCTTTTAAAAGAATAGAAAATCTGTTACGACTTAAAATAGGAAAAACAATACCCAGATCTTTCCCGCCGAACTTATTCTTTATATCAGCTGCAATTTGTTCACATGTCGCATAATTCCCCTGTGTACGTGCCACAACAGCTTCTGTTACTCCGATTATGTCTCTGTCATGAATAGAGAAATTCTCTTTTTCTGCAGTTTTTATAATACTTTCTGCAGCTATTGACACTAAGTCATCTCCCTGCTTGAATATCGGGGTAATTATTCCTCTTGATGTAACGCCTGTATATCTCATTTCCCGTACTTCCTTCCTTCAAAATATCTATAGCCAACAGTCTAATTTTAAAATATACACATATAAATGTCAAATTAACATGAAAATTTCGCATCCTGATTATTTATATAATATACCTCATTGGTGACAGGCTTGTTGCAATGAGCAGATATTTAAGAGCCGACCTTGGCATCTTGCATTTAACTTCATAATGAATATCTGAGCAGGAAAAAGTCAGAGTTGTCATTGTAACAATCGCAATATCGGTAATATCCTCTAATTTTACTGCAATTTCCTTATTGCTGTTTATATCTGTGAACACGAATCTGTCTGAATAAAGAGCCATTGTTCCTGTAAGAATATGTTCGGTTGTCTCATTCTCTGTATATGTATACAAATCCTGATTTGCATCCTCTGTTATTACCTTGCCTGTATTGTCCTTCAGACTAGCTATATTATCAATAATCCACTGTCTTTGCCATTTATCCCATTCCAGAACGCTGGAAAAAGGAAATCCCTGATTCTCAACATCATGCAATATGCAGTGCTTGTCATACCTAAGTCTTACTCCGCATGAACAGGTAAACATGTCATCTTTAGATACACATGTGCTTATTCCATGGCATTTAGGACATATGAACAGTGCTGTTTCAAGATTCTCAGCAAGAGTTTTTCCTTCATATTCATATTTATCAGACATATTAATGGAATTTACATAAAGATCATCACATATTGCTTTGTAAATTTCTTCTACAGTCATCTTTTCGAGCTGTTCTGGTTCATATACATTGCCAATTACCCCTGTCATCCTTCCAGGCCTTATAGATTTTGACCATCTTGGCATTGTCGGATACCCACCTTCGACTCTGTATGTTATTAAGGTAACTCCTGCCCTTTTTATAAGTTTTGCAGTCGAAGGTATTATTGTCGATGTTTCACCATTCCAAGTACAGCTCCCTTCAGGAAACATGCAAATGTTATGGCCAGCTTTTAAAGCTTTTAGCATATTTACTGCTGTTTTTGCTTCTGTTTTGGCTTTCATTCTTTTAATAGGGTTAAGAAACACTCTTAAAAGAGTGGAAACAAAACCCATACGGAATAGCTGTTCGCCAGCAACAAAATACATATGCTGCTTAAAAGATATCCCTAAAATCATACTGTCAAGATTTGTGGTATGATTTGCAAGAGCTATGAAGTTTCCTTTTCTGTAATCAACTTTTTCAAATTTGTATTTATACTTTATTCTAAGATATGGTTCATATATCAGTCGTGCAAATTCAATAACCGCTCTGTGTAATAGTGTACCGCTCATAATATACCCCCATTTATTCTACCTTTACTTTCTCTTCATTACAACATAATATAGTAACTTTGCACTGGTTGGTAAATGCATAATAAGTATAAGGCAAATGCATGAATTAATTATTAAGAAAGAGAGACTAATCCAATATTTCTCTGTTTTTAATCATTTCTCTTAACTGCAGTATCTTTTCTTCAATTATATTTATCACTTTAGTAAATTCCAAATCATTCTTACCTGTAGGATCATCCAGTCCCCAGTCGGTCCGGTATCTGCTTGGAAGATATGGGCAATTCACATTGCATCCCATTGTAACAACTGCATCAATTGCCGGTAAATCGGATACAAGCTTCGATTTCTGTGTTTTTTCCATATCAATACCATATCTTTGTTTCATTAACCGTACTGCATCCTGATTAATCCTATTAACCATCTGCGTACCTGCTGAGTAGCTTTCAAACACATCTGTAGCTAAATATTTACCCAGCGCTTCGGCTATCTGAGACCTGCATGAGTTATGAACACAGATAAATGCTACTTTTGGTTTCATTTCAACCTCCATTTTAATGCTTTATATCGTTTTGAATAGCTTTTTCATACCATTCCCTGCTTCTATTTGCAATCTTAACAAGAAACAGCATTACAGGTACCTCAACAAGTACACCTACAATTGTAGCAAGCACTACTGGGCTTTTCGCGGAAAACAGCGAAATTGCTACTGCAACTGCTAATTCGAAAAAGTTGGATGCCCCTATCATACCAGCCGGAGCAGCAATATTGTGTGGCAGCTTCAACTTTCTTGATAAAAAATATGCGATAAAGAAAATAAGTAGAGTCTGAATTATCAATGGTATGGCTATAAGCAATATATGCAGAGGATTCTCAAGTATTACTTTGCCCTGGAAAGAAAATATTATAACCAGTGTCAAAAGCAGACCGATTATTGTAATATTCTTGAATTTTGGTATGAATTTCTGATCCAAATAATTTTTTCCATGTCTTTTTATTATATAGCTTCTTGTTAATACTCCTCCTATTAATGGTATTACTACGAAAAGAATAACTGATAAAAGCAATGTATCCCATGGTATTCTTACCCCACTGACTCCAAGTAAGAGAGCAACTATTGGAGTGAAAGCTAATAGTATAATTAAATCATTAGTTGCAACCTGAACAACAGTGTATGCTGCATTTCCTTTTGTGAGATGACTCCAGACAAATACCATAGCTGTACATGGCGCAGCACCTAGGAGAATAGCTCCATGCAGATAATCAGTAGCTAATGATGAGGGAATTAAATCAGAAAATATTACATTAAAGAACAGCCATGCTATACCAAACATTGTGAAAGGTTTTATAAGCCAGTTTACAATCCATGTTACATATAGTCCTTTTGGATTTTTCCCAACATCTTTTATGCTTTGAAAATCCACTTTGAGCATCATCGGATAAATCATAAGCCATATTAGTACTGCTATTGGTATTGACACATTTGAATATTCAAATTTATTCATAAAAGCGGGAAAAGAAGGAAGATATTTGCCAATCAAAACACCTGTAACCATACATAATGCGACGAATAATGTTAAATATTTTTCGAAGAAGCTTATTCCCTTTGCTTTGCTCATGTTTTTCGTATTACTCCTTATCTCTGTTCAATTCATATATCTGTTCCTGCTGCTCTTTTGATAAAGCTTTTTCTGCAAAAACAGCAATAAGAAGAATCCCGACTATGCTTAATCCTAGTCTTATAAGCGTGTAAGTCAAGCCAAGGCTTGCAGCTTCAAAAGTCAGCATTGGAATTTTCGTGGTAGACCATGCTCCAATAAAAATGAACACATTAAATAAACTGCTTCCTTTTTTCAACATTACTCCAGCAACAGGAAAAGCTGCGTAAAGAGGTCCTGCTGCAGCTGAACCTAATAAGAATGCAATTAATACACCTTTTAATCCTGAACCTTTCCCAATATATTTAATCATAACAGATCGGTCTACCCACACATCTAAAAGACCGAGCAATACGAATATCGGTGGGATAACAAGCAACATCTCAATAACATTTCTTTTTGTTATATCCAAAGATTTTGCACCTATTTCAGGAAATATGAGCCCTAAAACCACATTAATCACTACCAGAAGCAAAAATACCCAGTATCTCTTTAAAATATTCTTAATCATAAAATCACCCCGATAATTAAAGCAGCAATAAGTGCAAAAGCATATGCGCTTACATTCCTTATAATAGCCGCCTTCTTTCCAAATGTCTTTATCTCGAGCGGCAAAGTCACAATACCGACCATCATCAATGAAGCAATAAAAGCAGTTATCTGCATATATCCCGCTCCATTATTTAAAAGAGCTGCAGCAAGAGGGAATGCGACAAATCCTGGAATAAGTGTAATAGCACCAATCAAAGATGCACCTAAAACTCCAAGAAAACCTGAATCTGTTCCAAGCAGCATAGTTATGGTTTCAGGACTTAATACTGCAAATACAATACCGATAATTACTAGGATTGATAAGAATTGAGGCAATATATTCTCAAAAGACTTCCAAGCCTTTTTTAGTGACATTTTTGTTTTTTTCTTATCTTTAAAGAATGATATCATAAGCCCTATTAAAGCTAACGCATATAAAACATAAGTAAAAGTCATTTTATCCTCTGATTTTCTTCAATATCTTCACAACTTCATCAGTCTTTAATACTTTACCATATGATACAACTTTTCCATCAACGACTAGAGCTGGCGTTGACATAACCCCATAAGCAGCAATCTGATTGAAGTCTGTAACATGATCAATCGTTGTATCCATATTCAACTCTGTTAACGCTTCTTTTACAGCAGATTCCAGCTGATTGCATTTTGCACATCCGCTTCCAAGAACCTTTACAGATGCTCCTTCATTCACTTTCTGAACTGCTTCTTTAACTGCTTCTTCATTGCAGCTGCAACAACTGCAGCATGAAGCTTTCTCTTCCTTTTTTCTGAACTTTTCAAATATTTTCATATTTAGTCTCCTTATCTCAATCCTATTATATTAAAATCCCAGGTAAAACATATATAAGCCCATTACAAGGATTAAAAATCCCATTACAATAGTCAGTATCCTACTGAATTTGCCGTACTTTTCATTTGCTGCAAGTTTTTGCACAAATCCTAAAGATGTACCTGCAATAACTGACAGGACTCCATGGCCTATTGAATATAGTACAAATAATAGTATACCCCAAAGTATATTACCTTGAATTGATACTATTGCTAAAAGTACAACCAGCACAGGAGTTGCACATGGAGAGGAAAATATACCTCCTAAAAGTCCGGCAACAAATGCGCCAATACCGCCTTTTTTGCTATTCTTTGAAATGAGGTAACTTGACGGTATTATCTCAAATATACCCCATACCTGAAGGGCCATAAAAACCATCAGCACTCCTAAAACTATATACCACCATGGATTTGTATTTCCGACTATCTTCCCTGCTAATGTAGCTGCTACAGCCAAACCTGTATTGGTTACAGCCATTCCTAGAATGAAGATAAGGGAAAGTTTGAATGCCTTTTTTGAATCTTTTTGCGACGTTCCTCCTACATAACCTACTACCAGCGGTATTGTTGAGAGGGCACATGGCATAAATGAGGTTATTACTCCTGCCAAAAGTGCAAGTATAGGCGTCAGCCAGCTGATATTAGTTAGAAGAGGAGCAATTTTATCTAAAAGATCTGTCATTTGCCCTCCCCCATATCCTCAATAATCGCTAATAACTGCTTTTGCGAAAGAACGCCTTCATGGGCAGTAAATGCATGTTCGCCAGTTGAATTGTAGTTATATATGGTAAATTCAATATCTATATTTCTGTTTGGCATATAAGGAGTCCCGTCAGCGTTTATGAATATCTGTGTGGGTATTACTGATACAGGATACCCCTGTATTTCCTCTCCCAGCATATAGACGTCCAGGTATTTGATAATAACTTTACCATACATTTCACTATGCATAGCTTTTAAAGTCGGGTAGAAACTTATGCAAGGCAGGCATGAATCAGAGCCGAAATCTAGTATTATCGGCATATTATATTCAAGCAGAACATCTATATCCAAAGTTTTGGCATCCAATTCGAAATGTTCTTCTTTAACTGGTGTTACTAAAACCGCACCTTTCAAATTATCGCTTCTTGTAAAATCTATATTCTTTAAAACCCATACGCCAGCTATAAGGATTAATATTGCAGCTGGCACAAGTATTTTTAACAGTTTCTTTTTATCTATTCTACCCACAGTTGCATCCTTTCGAGCAGTCGCATGACTTACTGTTTATTTTTTTCTTTCCTGCATAAAATGTCTTAAGATTTTCCGGTAATACATAATCGGTTTTTCTAGTATTTATAGTATTTCCCGAATAAGCTTGTGTTAGTATAAACTTTGCAAGCATTCTAACAGGCGGTATCTCATATGTCTGGCCTTCGAACTCATATGTCCTGCACTGGACTGAATCACATGCTATATCAGAACAACATCCGCAATGGTTTTCCTGAACCGTTTCACATAAATCATGCCCATTTACTCTTATTGTAGGCGATGAACTGAAATGATACTTTATAGCCATTTCTTCTGTCTCAATAAGAATTTTCCGGTAAATCATCTCAAACCCTTCGTTGCACAGTTCTTCCTCTATCTCTTTCATTGCTTCGACTAGGACTTCATCAGTGCCTATACATCTGTCACATACATCCAAGTCCAGATACATATATTCTACTAGTATTTTTTTTAAGGAATTCGATTTGC
>JBAZFL010000031.1:2973-12279 GCA_041653455.1 Clostridia bacterium | reverse complement strand
CTGGTTCATATTCACAGACAAATACTCAGGTATCAGGAGTGGACGAAGCAGATACTGTGAAGACAGATGGAAAATACATATATTCCATAAATGATCAGGGTTATGTGAATATTGTATCTGTAGATGCTGAAGGTTATTTGGATATTGTAAAACAGATTAAAGAGTTCGGACAGAATTTTTATCCTTCAGAACTATATGTAGACGACTCATTTCTGATTATAATAGGATCTTCATATAACGACGACGGTTCATATTCGACAGCATATATATATGATAAGTCCAATGTACAGGAGCTTGTTTTGCTTAAGGATGTAATGATAAAAGGATACTATTCTGATTCCAGAAAAATAGATAATTCCCTATACCTTATCTGTAATTTCACACCTTACTACTATTATCAGAAAGATACTGATCTGCTTCCTTGCTACATTGAAGACGGTAAAACCACATATCAGACACCTTCAGACATATATTACTTCGAGCAAGCAGATTATTCATCATATCTCATACTTGGCGGAATTGATCTTAAAGACCTGTCAAAAGATGTTAATCTCAATACATATCTTGGCGGCGGTCAAACCGTATATATGTCAAATGAAAATCTTTATGTCACATATACTCAGTATCAGTACAGGACAATGGGAATAATGTCTGATGAATCAGCATCATATCAACAGGATACAGTAGTACATAAATTTTCTGCAGAAAATGCTGTTTTGAATTATGCAGCAACAGTAAAATTATCAGGATATCCAATAAACCAATTTGCAATGGATGAATATAAAGGCTTTTTCAGGATAGCTGTAACAGATGACTCAAATGGTGAATCAGTAAATAATGTATACGTTTTTGATGAGAATCTGATTCAAACCGGTTCAATCCTTAACATGGCACCTGGTGAAAGAATTTATTCAGTCAGATTCAATGGCGATATAGGTTACATGGTTACTTTTGTAACAGTGGATCCTCTTTTTGTAATGGATCTTTCAGACCCTTATAGCCCGAAAATTGATGGAGAGTTGAAGATACCTGGATACTCTACATACATGCATATGTATTCAGATACCCTTATACTAGGCTTTGGAATGGATACGACTGAAGATAATGGCAGAGCTTTGAATCAAGGCATTAAAATAGCAATGTTTGATGTTTCAGACAGAACAAACCCTAAACAGTTATTTGCAACTTCAATAGGCGGACGTGGAACTTGGTCAGAATTAAATTACAATCACAAAGCATTCATGTTTGACCGTGAAAGAAACATTTTCGCTTTTCCTGCATCCATATCAGGAAATAACTATGAAATGAAAGCTCAAGGTCTTGTAGTATGCAGGATAGATATGGAAAACAGCCAATTCGAAGTACTTGATATATTGTCTCAGGATTACTTTACAAATTGGTCTAATTATGTTCAAAGAGGCCTATATATCGATAAAGTATTATTAACAATTTCCTCGAATGCTATATATTCATATAACTATGATACTTTACAGATTATTGACAATGTTATCTTTGACTGATAAGCGTTTCTCCTAATCTTTTTATGCTCTCTTTGTAGATAGCAGCTCCCTCATAAAGGCGCTGCTTCTTTATGCATTCGTTTGCTTGATGAGCATTTTGAAGATCTTCTGGCATATTCATTCCGAATGCGACAAGATTTGGCATTGTCCTTGCATAAGTACCTCCACCTATTGCAAGAGGCTGTGATAAGTCATTTGTCATATCCCTGTAAACAGAAAGAAGTGTTGATACCAATATTGAATTCTTGTCAACAAAGAGAGCAGGATTGTCATCTGTAAATGCTACCTTAAGGCCATATTTTGAGCACACTGTTTCAATCTTCTGAACCAGTTGCCCGCAATCTGATGTTACAGGATAACGTATATTCAGAATACAGTATGACTTATCATTATCTATAGACATAATACCTGGATTTACTGTGAGCTTTCCGCTCTCATCTGAAAAACTAATATCCATACCTTCTCCGTAATGTTTGTCTAAAAGACAATCTTTAAAAAATTCGATTATTGGATGACCTGTAAGTATTGAGCTATTTTCAATAGCTACCTTAACTGCATTTATTCCGCTAAAAGGAGCAGCTCCATGAGCAGGTTTGCCTTCATATACTGTTTCCTTGCCTTTATATGCAACACGACATTTTCCTGGCACCACATTAGGCCTGTCTCCAGCCTGCAATAATATGTTCTTGCTTCCCTCACCCTCAATACCGACTGTGAGAATACCCTTCTCTGCATATATTACTGGAAAATCAGCATCTGGAACAAATCCCATAGTAGGTAGTTCCTGAGTTTTCACATAATGAGCCATACATGATGATCCGCATTCTTCATCAAGCCCGAATATGAGTCGTACTCTGTAACCTTTTATTTCATCTTTTTTTATAAGATCAACCAATGCATAAAATGCCGCTATTGCAGGACCTTTATCATCGGATGTACCTCTTCCATATAAGAATCCGTCTTTTTCTGTTAATATATATGGATCGCTTGTCCATCCATCTTGTTCTGGCACTACATCAAGATGCAATAGAACAGCTATCATAACTTTCCCTTCACCATACTCAAGATATCCAGCTCTTCCATCTACATTCACTGCTTTCATGCCATATTTTTTTCCAAGTTCAAGCATATATTCCAAAGCTTTCAGTGTGCCTTTCCCATATGGTGCATTCTCTGCTGGTTCATCTTTTACGCTCTTTATGGATATCAGTCCTTTTAGATCTTCAATCATAGCATTTAGATATTCTTTCATAACTCTACCTTCTTTTCTTTTAATATCCGTTTAGGATGTTAAATATAAGTTTATATTAAAAAAGCATAAAAAGAAACCCCTTGATGGGGTTCCTTATGCTTGGATTTTTTGTATTCTATACTACTTGATTTCAGCTGTCGCGCCAACTTCTTTGAATTTAGCAACGAGGTCTTCAGCTGCTTGTTTTGATATAGCTTCTTTAATTGTGCTTGGAGCGTTATCAACAAGGTCTTTTGCTTCTTTAAGCCCCAAACCAGTAGCTTCTCTGCATACTTTGATAACTTTAATCTTTTCTGCTCCTACTTCTTTAAGGATTACGTTGAACTCTGTCTGCTCTTCAACTTCTTCAACTGCTGCTGCTGGGCCTGCTGCTGCACCTGCTGCTGCTGCAGGAGCTGCTGCTACAACGCCGAATTCTGTCTCAAGCGCTTTTACCATATCAGCAAGTTCCAATACTGTTAATGTTTTAATTTCTTCTATTAATTTTGTTATCTTTTCACTCATGATTATTTATCCTCCGATTAGTATAATTTTTCGCTTATGCAGCGGTTTCTTCTTTCTTTTCCATTATTGCCTTAAGAACTAATGCAAATGAAGTAATAGGAGCTTTCATACCACCCATCATCATTGCAAGTAAATCGTTCTTAGCAGGAATCTTAGCATATGCTTCGATACCTTGGACATCGACTATCTGGTCACCTATTACACCGGCTTTGAGCTCAAATTTGCCATAATCCTTCATGTTAGCATACTTTGACATAATCTTAGCTGCTGCTAGCTCATCCTCACTCATAGCAACTGCTGTAGGTCCTTCAAGATGAGGTAATAATCCCTCATATTTTGTTCCTTCAACAGCTTTTACAAGAAGCCTGTTCTTTATGACCTTATACTCGATATTAGCTTTTCTCATGTCAGAACGCATAGCTGTATCTTGAGCAACTGTAAGTCCTCTGTAATCTGCCAGTATAACAGATCCCATGGATAACAGCTTTTCTCTTAACTCAGTCATTTGCTGCTTCTTTACTTCTAATATCTTTTCACTAGCCATTTCTTTCGTTACCTCCTTATAAAAAATCCTCGCATACTGCACGCAATACGAGGATTTGATGTTAATCAATCTTGTATCTTCCTCGGCAGGATTTACGCTTTTCTTTCGAATTGCACCTGCTGTCTGCGGCAGATTTACTTTATTCAATTCTTATTACAGACTTAATCTATAATATCTACTAGATATTACGCTATAAGTCTCTACTAGTCAAGTACTTTTTGTGTATTGACTTTAATTCCAGGACCCATAGTTGAAGCTAAGGTTACGCTTCTTAAATACTGTCCTTTCGATGCTGCTGGTTTTGCTTTTACTACGGCACTCATAAGTGTCCTAAAGTTGTCCATTAGCTTTTCCTGGTCAAATGATGCTTTTCCGATAGGACAGTGGATAATATTAGTCTTATCCAGCCTATATTCGATTTTACCAGCTTTTGCTTCTGTAACAGCTTTTGCAACATCAGCAGTTACTGTACCGGCTTTTGGATTCGGCATTAAGCCTTTAGGTCCCAAAATACGGCCGATTTTACCGACAACACCCATCATGTCAGGACTTGCTATCGCTACATCGAACTCGAACCAGTTCTCATTCTTAATCTTATCTGCAAGCTCATCTGCTCCTACATAATCAGCTCCTGCTTTTTGTGCAGCATCTGCATTTGCACCTTTTGCAAATACCAATACTCTTACTTTTTTGCCGGTTCCGTGCGGTAATACTACAGCACCTCTGACTTGCTGATCAGCATGTCTTGAATCAACACCAAGCTTGATGTGTATTTCTACAGTTTCATCAAATTTAGCTTTAGCAGTTGATTTTACAAGGCTGATAGCTTCTGAAGGATCGTATGAGGCAGCTTTATTAAATAGTTCTAAACTTGCTTTGTAATTCTTGCTTCTTTTCATTTTTGCTTCCTCCTATCATTCCTCTACCTTGATGCCCATACTGCGCGCAGTACCTGCAACCATGCTCATTGCAGCTTCAACGTCTGCTGCGTTGAGATCCTGCATTTTCTGTTCTGCAATCTTTCTTAAATCAGCTTTTGAAATTGTAGCAACTTTCGTCTTGTTAGGCGTAGCTGAGCCACTTTCAACGTTACAAGCCTTTTTAAGCAATACCGCTGCCGGCGGAGTCTTTGTTATGAAGGAAAATGATCTGTCCGCATAGACTGTTAATACTATTGGTATTATAAGTCCTACGTCATTTCTTGTTCTTTCATTGAATTCCTTACAGAATCCCATAATGTTTACACCGTGCTGTCCGAGTGCTGGTCCAACCGGCGGTGCTGGCGTTGCTTTGCCCGCGGGCAATTGCAGTTTTACATATCCGATAATCTTCTTTGCCATTCATTCCACCTCCCAAATGTATTTTTTTTAGCTTAAAGAATAATCTGTATCTGATCATAATCCAGTTCAACGGGAGTTTCCCTGCCGAATATGGATATATGAACTTTAACTTTTCTCTTATCTTTATCGACTTCTTTAATTACGCCGACAAAGTTCTCAAAGGGACCTTCAATAACTCTGATATTGTCTCCAATATTAAAGTCAATGACTGTTTCCATTCCTTCAAGTCTCATCTGAATGACTTCATCATCAGTAAGAGGTACCGGTTTTGCTGTAGGACCTACAAATCCAGTGACTCCCCTGGTATTTCTGACTACATACCATGACTGATCATTCATAACCATTTTGACTATTACATAACCAGGGAAAATCTTCTTGAAGGATATTTTTCTTTTTCCATTTTTCTCTTCAATAACCTCTTCCAAGGGAACGACTATATCTTGTATGTATTCCTGCATTTCCCTGTTCTCGACTATTTTTTCCAGGTCAGCTTTGACCTTGTTCTCATAGCCGGAATAAGTATGCACTACATACCATTTAGCCAAAACCTGATCTTCCCTCTTTTCGGTTATATCAGCATTTAATTTCTCATCCATTGAAATATTCTCCCGTTTATCCGTTAACAAGCAGTTTGATTAAAGAGGATAAACCCCAGTCAAACAAGCTTATAATAACAGCGACAATGGCACATACTACTAAAACCGTCACCGTGCTCTTAAAAAGCTGTTTGCCTGTCGGCCATGTAACCTTCTTAAGCTCCTGGGCGATTCCCTTAAAGAATCCTATGAATTTTGACTTCTTAATACTTTTTTCTTTTTCTGCCATCGTCGTCACCTTATTATTTCGTTTCTTTATGAAGAGTGTGCTTCTTGCAGAACTTGCAGTATTTGCTTAATTCAAGTCTGTCAGGAGTATTCTTCTTGTTCTTTTTTGTTGAGTAATTTCTCTGTTTGCACTCTGTGCATGCAAGTATAATTTTATCTCTCATTTTCTCTTCCTGCCTTTATCTTATTGAAGACTTTTCTACAAAAAAAAAGAGCCTTCTAATAGCAAAAGTAATCTTACCATGTCCATATATATCATGTCAATATTTTTTTTATTTTACTGTTAATAATAACTTAACAGCTTCCTTTACATTATTAAAATTAGCTGATTCATTTGATACACACAGTATCATAGGATATTCCTCATTTATATAAACATGCTCTGAGAGAAGTTCATTATCCTGTATATTAATGCCATATATTACTTTTTCCCCTGTTGAAGGCTTTATACCGTAAATTATATTCTTCTGATCTATATTTATACCATATTCACTAATGATATCATCCAGCTCCAAAAGATAATTATATGATAATATGAATCTGTATACCGCATCATCACAGATAATGATCTCCAAATCGCCTGAAACAAGCAATAGGCTCAGTTTCTCTACACTTGATGCATCATATGAATCCTCTTTATATCTTGTGTCATTACCCGCAGCTGTTGCATATATGGTCTCCATCAGTATATTTTTCACATCAGGCATCCTGTCATATAGGTAATTTTCAATATCTTTGCTATTTTTAGCAGTATATGGCCCTATGTACGATATGGTAAGATCCGGGTCCTTGTTCGTAAACATCGGTATTGCAATAGCTAAAACAGTAGCGAAAATTATAAGTACAATGGCTACTGTACCTATATGCTTGAACCATGCTTTACGGTATTTTTCGACTATTGGTTTTACTGGTTTTGGTTCTTCAATATTCAAGTTAAGCAGATAGTTATATGCATGTGTAACTTCATCAATATCTATTGATTTATCGTTTTTTGCACGCATGCATATATAATCATACTTCTTGTTTATCTCAGTTTCAGTACAACCTTCTTGCAGTCCGAGTAATTCAAGATACTTTATCCTCAAATCATCCATTAGACTCAGGTTTCATTGTCGGAAAAAACATGACATCCCTTATCGATGAGGAGTTTGTGAAAAGCATTATCATACGCTCCACTCCAAGACCCATTCCGCCTGTAGGAGGCATTCCTATTTCCAAGGCATTAATGAAATCATCATCTATTGTAAATTCATAATCACCGAACTTGCTCTTTGCCTGTGCTACAAGACGTTCTCTCTGGTCGACAGGGTCATTTAGCTCAGAAAAGGCGTTACCCATCTCGCTTGCAAGTATGAAAAACTCAAAACGTTCTGTTAGATGCGGTTTTTCTTTGTTTCTCTTTGCTAAAGGAGAAATCTCAATAGGATACTGATATATGAAAGTAGGCTGTATAAGGTTCTTTTCAACATATTCCTCAAAGAAAGCATTAAGTATCATACCCCAGTTCCAATGGCTTTCCACATGCACATTACGCTCTTTTGCAGCTTTTTTTGCGGCTTCATCATCTAAAGTGAATGAATCGAAATCTACTCCTGAGTATTCCTTTACAGCTTCAATCATTGTAAGTCTTCTCCAAGGGCTATCTACATTAATGATCTGTCCTTGGTAGTCTATCTGACGCGTTCCCAATACATTGTCAGCAACATAACAGTATATCTGCTCTGCTCTGTCCATCATTGTGTAAAGATCGCCATATGCCTCATAAAGCTCCATTAATGTGAATTCAGGATTATGTCTTGTGTCCATTCCTTCATTTCTGAATACTTTTCCTATTTCGAAAATCTTATCCAGTCCACCGACTATAAGTCTTTTAAGGTGCAGTTCTAATTCAATCCTCAAATACATATCTATATCTAGTGTATTGTGATGAGTGGAAAAAGGCCTTGCATTTGCATTCGTAGCCTGATTGTGTAAAACAGGAGTCTCCACTTCAAGATAACCTAAACTGAACATTAATTCCCTGATTGACTTAATTATCTTTGCTCTTGCTATAAATACTGATTTCACCTCGGGATTGACAATGAGATCAACATATCTCTGCCTGTATCTTAAGTCCATATCCTTCAAGCCATGAAACTTTTCCGGAAGTGGCTGTAAGGACTTTGTTAAGAGTAATAGGCTTTTTACTCTTATTGATTTCTCACCCATATGCGTGACAAAAGGCAATCCGGTTATTCCGATTATATCTCCGATATCGAATTTTTTAAACTCTGAATAAGAATCTTCACCAACCTCATCCACTTTAATATAAAGCTGTATTCTGTCTAATCCATCCTGAATATGACAGAAACTAGCTTTGCCCATTATTCTCTTTGCCATTATCCTGCCTGCTACAGAAACCTCTTTATCTTGAAACTTATCAAAATCATCAAGTATCTCTTTTGCAGTACATGTTCTGTCAAATCGAGTCATATCAAAAGGATTTTTTCCATCCTTTTTTAGAGTATCAAGTTTCTCTCTTCTTACTCTCAATATTTCATTCAAGTCCATTTCGGTATTTTCAATATTCTTATCCATTTATTTCTCCTTCAAAATAGCAGCTCTTTTAAAAAAGAACTGCCATTAATTATATCTGATTTATTGTACTGGCACAACTAGACAGTTATGTTACTCCATTATATCTAATATTTTCACTTTAACCGGTCCTGATGGGCTATCGAATTCGACAGTTTCACCAGCAGTTTTGCCTAGAATTGCTTTTCCGATTGGTGATTCATAGGATATCCTCATATTGAATGGATTAGCTTCAGTTGGTCCGACAACCTGATATATTTCCTCTTCATTGTATTCCAAATCTAATATCTTAACCCTGCAGCCTATCGTAACATTGGTAGTGTCTATGTTATCACTATCTATAACTTCGACATTCATAAGAAGATTCTCAAGATATGCAATCCTTGCTTCTACCTGCGCTTGTTCGTTTTTAGCTTCATCATACTCACTATTTTCTGATATATCACCAAAAGAGATAGCGCTCTTAAGCCTATCGGACACTTCCATTCTGGTTTTTCCTTTAAGAGTAGCAAGCTCTTCTTCCAGTTCTTTGATACCCTCATAAGTCATTAGTACTTTTTTATCTGCCATACGATGGTCTCCTTTCCTTGTTTAGGATTTTGAGATTATATTGCTTAATCGTGTTTTTGTCAACCACTATTTTCATACTGTTAGATTATATGGCTTATTTTAATTTTTTTGTACATATTTATGTTTTTTTCTAAATAAAACTGCATATCAGAAAGTTAGAGTAAAATTACTGTAGGGA
>JBAZFL010000031.1:0-2963 GCA_041653455.1 Clostridia bacterium | reverse complement strand
AAACCATTAATTGACTTACATATCTGTTCCGTATTAATATTAGTTATATATTTTGAAAAAAGGATAATACTATGAAACAACTGTTTAAGGAATTGATTTTCAAATCGGAATCCACCTGTATGAATTTCTTCAATGATGTCATTTTTGATGTATCATTTACCAACTCTGACGGAAGCATTCTCAAAGTGCCAGGATTCTGGGCAAAAGATAATGTCTTCAAAGTAAGATATGATATTTCTATTCCTGGCAAATACAAATATGTCACTATAAGTAACGATACGAGCTTAAATGGTATATCTGGTGAACTCGTTATTAAAAAGGAAAAGACTGATAACCCGCTGTATCTTCACGGTTCAGTTCAAAGATATGGTAACGATATGCATCTTTCTCACAAGGATATGACACCTTTTTACTGGCTTGGGGACACCTGGTGGATGGCGCTTACAAAAAGGCTTAAATTTCCTGAAGATTTCAAGACGCTGCTTGATGACAGGATAGCAAAAGGATTCAATGTAATTCAGATAATCGCCGGTCTTTATCCGGATATGATGATGTTTGATTCAAGGGGGGCTAATGAAGCAGGTTTTCCTTGGAAAGAGGATTTGTCCTCAATTAATCCTGAATACTTTGACAAGGCAGATGAACGCATAATGATGTTAATAGACAGAGGAGTAATGCCTTGTATAGTCGGCTCCTGGGGATTCTATATGTTTTTTGCAGGAAAAGAAATCTTAAAAAAGCATTGGAGATACCTTATAGCAAGATGGGGAGCAATGCCGGTATGCTGGTGCGTTGCAGGAGAAGCGAATATGGCTTTCTATAATCACAATGTATCCTTTGAGGACCATATTAAACAATCCAGAAAAGACTGGAATGAGATGACGCTTTTCATTAAAAAAACTGATCCCTATGGGAGACTTATAACTATTCATCCATTCCCAGCGACAGACGGTTACGATCAGATAGAAGATGGAAATCTCTTAGACATAAACATGCTGCAGACTGACCATGGCGGATTTGGCTCATTAGTTAATCAGATGAAAAAAATTAAAAAAGCTGTAGACAGAAAAGTACTACCAGTAATAAATGCTGAAGTATGTTATGAAGGAATATGCGGATCCTCTTATGCTGATACTCAAAGGTATATATACCTTACCGACTTTTTATTAGGAGCTGCTGGCCATACATACGGTGCAAATGGCATATGGCAGATTAATTCTGAGGAAATGCCGTATGGAGCTTCACCTCACGGAGCCCACTGGGGCAACACCAGCTGGAAAGAAGCAATGAATCTTGACGGTTCCAAACATATATCCCTATGCATGAAATACCTCACCTCGTTTGACTGGTGGAAATTCGAGTACCATCCTGAATGGGTTGAAACCCCATGTACACTTGAAGCATGTGATGGGCATTTCGCAGCTGGAATACCAAGAAAAGTCCGAGTAATTTACAAACCTCACTTCGGAGGAAGTTTCTTTGGAGAAATTTATGCATTAAACTTGGAAAATAATGTGTCTTACTCAGCATACAGATTTAATCCAATAACAGGCAAAGAAACCCCTCTTGGACATGTTATACCAGACCAAGAGGGTAAATGGAAATTTCCAAGGGTAGATGCGTTTCAGGACTGGATATATGTTCTTAAAGCTGAATAAGAAAAGAAGAAGATTCTAGATAAAATCTATTTTTGAATAATCAATTTCACCTTTTTCATTAATAAGATTTTCATCAGCATGAATACACTCAATTCTACCTACAAACATTTCATGCGAACCTGTCACAATCGAATCAATTACTGTGCATTCAATATTCACAGGACAATCAGTAAGTATTGCAGCATTAACAATATCACCGCCTTTTGTGCTGATTTTCGATAGTTTGTCTTCATCCCTTCCGCTTACACTGCCAAGGTAGTTATATATGTCCCTTTGACTTTTACTTACAAGATTAATTACAAAACATGGATTTTCTTTTATCATGTGATATGAATATTTCGAAGGCATGATTCCGACCATTACCATAGGCGGAGCTATACTGCAGTTGCAGCAGCATGCCACTACTAATGCATTATCTCTTCCATTTTTATCCCTCACAGATACTAAAACTCTTGATTTAGGTTCAACAGCTGCTTTAATTCTGACTTCTTTCTTTTCCATGATAACCTACTTTCATCTTTTAATAAAATCAATTTTTAACCATATAAATCCTATCACCCAGAATTTTCAATGTCAATTTGAACAGTTATATTTAAATTATGTATAAATAAAGAAAAAGGCGCATATAATGCATCAATCTTTTGACTATAAATATATCCTATTTCTTCTTAACTGGAATCCAAATTTCTCCAAAAACATTTTCATGATCAGCTAACCCATAGTACATTTCAAATTGCATTCCTTCTACTGATTCATATCCGCTGTCAATAAACCATTCGCTCCAAATTCGTTTCCACATATTTTGCATTTTACAGTCAGGTACATCAAAAACTGCCCAGGTTGATGAAGGAACTTCAATTACAGAAAATTCATCTGGCACATTGAGTCCTTTTGGCAAGAACTGGCAAAGCATATACTTGAAAGTACTTTCTGTATGGTCGTATAATGCTGAGATTGTGTGATTATCACTAAAACGGCCCAAAAGCCCGTTAATTCTCTCAGGCACTAATTCATCATCGCACTTTCTGAAAAACTGCGTTACTTGTTCAAAAGCAGTCTCTCTATTTGTGCTGACCTTGGTATAAACCCCGAATACCCGAAATGACTCTCGCTTAATAATGCGATACTTCATATCATTTTCTCCTTTAACTGTGATAGAGAATGTCATCTTAGGAAAAGCTTTAAGTGTAATACCTATATCGCGCGCAGATACAGGCATAACTCCATGAAGTTTCTTGAACGCACGGCTGAATGCTTCAGCAGACTCATATCCATACTTTAGTGCAACATCAATAATCTTACAAT
>JBAZFL010000030.1:0-12565 GCA_041653455.1 Clostridia bacterium | reverse complement strand
TAGCTTTACCTTTTTTTGCACCGTATTTGGATCTGCCCTGCTTTCTGTTGGCAACTCCCTGGGTGTCTAATGTTCCTCTTATGATGTGGTATCTTACACCTGGCAAATCCTTGACCCTGCCGCCTCTTATAAGAACAACGCTGTGCTCTTGAAGGTTGTGGCCGATTCCCGGTATATATGATGTCACTTCATATCCATTAGTAAGTCTTACTCTTGCTATTTTCCTCAATGCTGAGTTAGGCTTTTTAGGTGTGCTGGTTTTAACAACCGTACATACTCCCCTCTTTTGAGGACAAGCTACAGCAGTAGTCCTCTTTTTGAGAGTATTCATGCTTTTCTGCAATGCAGGTGCAAGTGATTTCTTTTTAGAAACCTGTCTTCCATTTGTTACTAATTGATTAAATGTTGGCATCTTCTTCCTCCTTTCCTTAAAATTTATATATTCATTTCAAAATACATACTACTGAAGCACATACACTGATACCATTTACCAATCCTAATTGTCTAGAGGTGTCAGCATATCTGATCTCGATGCCTTTTTGCTCGCACATATCCACAATCGGTGCGGTCAGGGAGCTGTTTGCATCTTTTGCAATGAATACCAGCATTGCCTGGTCTTGAGAAATGGCTTTTAGTGATTGTTTAAGGCCAATTACCTTTTTTTCATGTTCAGCCATTATATGTGCTATTCCTTTTCTTCATCTTCAGCTTCTATTTCATCAGCTGAATCATCATCCTCTAAAAGGCCTTCACTATCATACTCTTCAGATTCGTTTTCGTCAAGGATTTCTTCCTCATCTTCCAAATCTTCAAACAGATCCACCTCATCCTCATATGCATCTTCAGAGATGATTTCTTCCTCATCATCATCTGTTGGGTCCATCTCTAGATTTGGGTCTTGATAATCAAACATACCTGTTCCTGCTGGAATAAGCTTTCCGATAATGACATTTTCCTTCAGTCCTATCAGGTTATCTGTCTTTCCTTTAATAGAAGCTTCAGTAAGAACACGTGTTGTTTCCTGGAATGATGCTGCAGAAAGGAATGATTCAGTAGCTAATGATGCTTTACTAATTCCTAACAGTACTCTCTCGCCTGTTGCAGACATTCTGCCTTCTTTTTCTGCAAGTTCATTCTGGTTCACGAAATCACTTATATCGCAATAGCTTCCTGGTATGAGGTTTGTATCTCCGCAATCCTCAACCTTTACTTTACGCAGCATCTGTTTTACTATTATTTCAATATGCTTATCGTTAATATCAATACCTTGCAGTTTGTAAACTTTCTGAACTTCACATGCAATATATCTGTGAACACCGTCTACTCCCTTTATTCTTAATATGTCATGAGGATTCTCAGAACCTTCTGTTATCTTATCACCTTTCATGATTTCCTGGTTGTCTGCAACAGTCAGCCTTGATCCGTAAGGTATAACATATGTATGAGATTCATCATTGCTTGTAACAATTACTTCTCTGCGTTTCTTAGTCTCGTTAATTTTTACGACACCATCAGTTTCAGATATTATTGCAAGACCCTTTGGTTTTCTAGCTTCGAAAAGTTCTTCGACACGAGGCAGACCCTGTGTAATGTCATCACCTGCAATACCGCCTGTATGGAAAGTTCTCATAGTAAGCTGAGTACCTGGTTCACCGATTGACTGAGCAGCAATAATACCGACAGCTTCTCCAATGTTAATAGGTTTGCTTGATGCAAGATTCATTCCATAGCATTTTGCACACACTCCCAGTTTCGCTTTACAAGTAAGAACCGACCTTACCTTAACTTCTTTAATCCCAAGTTCGATTATCCTGTTTGTCGCATCTGCATCGATATATCCGCCTGCTTCAACAATAACTTCACCTGTCTTTTCGTCAACAACAGGTTCTGTGACATAACGTCCGTAAATTCTGTCTCTAAGCTTAACTACCACTTCACCGCTGTCTACTATGTCTGAAACATAGATACCTTCAGTTGTACAGCAGTCTTTTTCCTTTACGATTACATCCTGTGAAACATCAACTAGTCTTCTTGTAAGGTATCCTGAGTCAGCTGTTCTTAATGCTGTATCTGCAAGACCTTTTCTTGCTCCATTACTTGATATGAAGAATTCCAGAACATTAAGGCCTTCACGGAAGTTTGACTTAATAGGTATTTCTATTGTTTTACCTGAAGTATCAAACATAAGACCTCTCATACCCGCAAGCTGCTTGATCTGGTTCGTATCTCCTCTTGCACCGGATCTGCTCATTATATTCAGAGGGTTAAATGCATCCAGACCATCCATCAGCTTCTTTGTAACGCTGTCTGTAGTGTCTCTCCAAAGCTTGACTACCTGATCATGTCTCTCTTCGTCAGTTATAAGGCCTCTTCTGAAGTCTTTTGTTACCCTGTCAACCTTTTTCTCAGTTTCTTCAAGAATCTCTTTCTTGGAGCTCGGAATTATCATATCGCTTACAGAAATTGATATAGCTCCCTGAGTTGAATATCTGAATCCTATTGTTTTAATTTTGTCCAGCACTTCTGCTGTTTTAGCAATACCGTGTTTGGTAATACATCTGTCAATAATTTTGGATAAGTCTTTTTTGCCTACCATCTGATCTATTTCCAAGTCAAACATAGTTTCAGGATTACTCCTGTCTACAAAACCAAGATCCTGTGGAATAGCTTCATTAAAAATAACTTTACCGCATGTAACATTTATTATCTTGCTTATCTTCTTGCCGTCTATTTCTTTTTCAGTCCTCATTTTTACTTTGGAATGCAAAGTTATAGTCTTTTCATCAAGCGCAAGCAGCATCTCGTCAAAGTTAAGGAACACTCTTCCTTCACCAATCTCTCCATCCTTTGCAGTTGTAAGGTAATATCCTCCTAAAACCATGTCCTGAGTAGGAACAGTAATAGGTTTTCCATCTTTTGGAGCAAGGAGGTTGTTTGATGAGAGCATAAGTACCCTTGCTTCCGCCTGGGCTTCTGCAGAAAGAGGTACATGAACAGCCATCTGGTCTCCGTCAAAGTCAGCATTGTATGCAGTACAGACTAAAGGATGAAGTTTGATAGCTCTTCCTTCAACAAGTATCGGCTCAAAAGCTTGAATTCCAAGACGGTGAAGCGTAGGTGCTCTGTTTAAAAGCACTGGATGGTCTTTAATAACATCCTCAAGAATATCCCATACTTCATGACGTATTCTTTCAACCATTTTCTTTGCACTTTTAATATTCTGTGCGAATTTATCTGTTACAAGGCGCTTCATAACGAAAGGTTTGAAAAGCTCAAGTGCCATTTCTTTTGGAAGACCACATTGATACATCTTTAATTCCGGACCTACAACTATAACTGAACGTCCTGAATAGTCTACTCTCTTACCCAGAAGATTCTGTCTGAATCTTCCCTGCTTTCCTCTTAACATATCAGACAAGGATTTTAAAGGTCTGTTTCCCGGTCCTACAACAGGTTTTCCTTTTCTGCCATTGTTAATAAGAGCATCAACGGCTTCCTGAAGCATTCTTTTCTCGTTTCTTACGATAATGTCAGGAGCAGTGAGCTCTAACAGCCTCTTGAGCCTGTTATTTCTGTTGATAACTCTTCTGTAAAGATCATTAAGGTCAGATGTTGCAAATCTGCCGCCATCCAGTTGCACCATAGGACGAAGATCAGGAGGAATTACTGGAACTGTGTCCAAAATCATCCAGTCCGGTTTATTTCCGGAAATTCTAAAGGACTCCATAGCCTCAAGTCTCTTTATTATTCTTCCTCTTTTTTGCCCTGTGCTTGCGTGAAGCTCTTCTTTAAGAGCAGCGCATTCTGTTTCAACATCTATTCTTGTCAGCAATGTCTTAATTGCCTCAGCACCCATTTGGGCTTTGAATGCAGCTTTGCCGAATTTATCTATTAATTCTCTATATTGCAGTTCTGAAAGCAAATCCTTAACTTCAATAGTCTTATCATTAACTTTCACATTTTCATTGTGAACATCAAGCACAACATAAGAGTTAAAGTAAAGAACCTTCTCTAAGGATCTTGGACTCATATCCAG
This sequence comes from Clostridia bacterium, assembly GCA_041653455.1. Classification (GTDB taxonomy): domain Bacteria; phylum Bacillota; class Clostridia; order DUPQ01; family DUPQ01; genus DUPQ01. The sequence goes on along the minus strand of JBAZFL010000030.1, from coordinate 8,529 downwards.
AACTAACCCCATCCTACTGGGTATTCCTCTGAAATACCATATATGGGAAACTGGTGCAGCAAGCTCAATGTGGCCCATGCGTTCTCTTCTTACCTTGCTTTTGGTAATTTCCACTCCGCAACGGTCACATATTATGCCTTTATGCCTAACCCTTTTGTATTTTCCGCAATGGCACTCCCAGTCCTTTGTCGGCCCGAATATTTTCTCGCAGAAAAGTCCGCCAGCTTCAGGCTTTAAAGTCCTGTAGTTAATTGTTTCAGGTTTTTTGACTTCACCTCTGGACCATTCCTTAATCATCTCAGAAGAAGCCAAACCGATTTTAATCATGTCAAAATTTGCGTAATCCTGCATTCTCTACTCTCCCATGTCATCTAAATCAACTATATCCTTTACATTGGATATCTTTGAATAATCTATGCTGGTGTCATCTTCATCAGCAGTCTTCAATACCATACCGGAAATATCTTCAGGTTCGATGTCTTCTTCTTCCTCAAAGTCATCTCCTTTAGCCAACTCCATATTAAACAGTTCATCATTATCATATGCATAGTCCTCTGTCCCTGAAATGTTGATGTCCAATCTTGGCATGTCATCTTCACTGCCGTCACGAAGTGTAACGACTGAATTATCGGATTTCAAGATCTTAACATCCAAAGCAAGACTCTGAAGTTCTTTAACCAGAACCTTGAATGATTCAGGAATACCGGATTTAGGTATGTTCTCACCTTTGACTATCGCTTCATAAGTTTTTACTCTTCCGACGACATCGTCAGACTTTACAGTGAGTATCTCCTGCAGCGTGTATGCAGCTCCATATGCTTCAAGAGCCCAGACTTCCATTTCACCAAAACGCTGTCCTCCAAACTGAGCTTTACCTCCAAGAGGTTGCTGTGTTACTAGAGAATAAGGGCCTGTTGAACGAGCATGAATCTTGTCATCAACAAGATGATGCAGTTTAAGCATATACATGTAACCTACAGTTACTCTGTTATCAAAAGGTTCACCTGTTCTTCCATCATATAGGACAGTCTTTCCATCTTCAGATAGTCCTGCCATTTTAAGACACTCAATGATATCCATTTCAGATGCGCCATCAAATACCGGTGTCGCTATATGCCACCCTAATGCTCTTGCAGCATATCCTAAATGAACTTCAAGAACCTGTCCGATATTCATACGGGATGGAACGCCTAGAGGATTAAGGACTATCTGCAATGGTGTGCCATCAGGAAGGAATGGCATATCTGCTTCTGGTAAAACACGTGATATAACACCCTTGTTGCCGTGCCTTCCTGCCATCTTATCTCCAACAGCGATTTTTCTCTTTTGAGCGATAAATACCCTTACTACCTGATTTACTCCTGGGCTGAGATCATCTCCCGCTTCTTTCGTGAAGAGCTTAACATCAACTATAATACCAGATTCACCATGAGGAACTCTTAATGAAGTATCCCTGACATCTCTGGATTTCTCGCCGAATATTGCTCTTAGAAGTCTTTCTTCTGGGGTTAATTCTGTTTCACCCTTTGGAGTAACCTTGCCAACAAGGATATCTCCAGATCTTACTTCTGCACCTACACGGATAATACCTCTTTCATCAAGATCCTTAAGAGCATCATCACCTATATTTGGAATATCCCTTGTTATATCCTCAGGCCCGAGTTTTGTATCTCTTGCTTCAAGATCATATTCTTCTATGTGAATTGAAGTGAATACATCCTCCATAACCATTTTTTCACTTATCAGGATAGCATCCTCATAGTTGTAACCTTCCCATGTCATAAATCCGATAAGTATGTTTTTGCCAAGAGAAATTTCTCCGCCATCTGTTGACGGACCATCAGCAATTACATCGCCTGCCTTAACTGCTTCTCCCTTTTTGACTATAACTTTCTGATTAATACATGTACCCTGGTTGCTTCTCTTGTATTTGATTATCCTGTATGTATCTTTTTCACCGCTTGGAGTCATTACTACTACTTTATCTGCAGAAACACTATCAACCTTACCTGCTCTTTTTGCTAAAACGCATACCCCGGAGTCAGTTGCTACCTTGTATTCCATGCCAGTAGCTATAATTGGAGCTTCAGGTTTAATTAAAGGCACTGCCTGTCTTTGCATGTTAGAACCCATCAAAGCTCTGTTCGCATCATCGTTCTCCAAAAATGGAATCATGCTAGTTGCAACAGATACGAGCTGTTTGGGTGAAACATCCATATAATCTACGGTGCTTGATTCTCTCATGATTTTGTTGTTACGGTATCTGCAGCTAACTCTGGGCTGAGCAAAATGACTATCCTCAGTCAGTTCGGAGTTTGCCTGAGCAACAATATAATTATCTTCTTCGTCTGCTGTGAGATAATCTATTACCTCAGTTACAACATGAGTTCCTTTGTTAACTTTACGATATGGTGTTTCTATAAATCCGTATTCATTAATTCTTGCATATGTACTTAAGGAAGCTATAAGTCCGATGTTAGGTCCTTCAGGAGTTTCAATCGGGCACATCCTTCCGTAGTGTGAATAGTGAACGTCACGGACTTCGAAATTGGCTCTTTCTCTGCTTAATCCACCAGGTCCCAAAGCTGAAAGCCTTCTTTTATGCGTTATTTCAGCAAGAGGATTAGGCTGGTCCATAAACTGTGATAACTGGCTGGAACCGAAAAATTCCTTTATTACAGCAGTTACAGGACGAATGTTAATTAATGCCTGAGGTGTTACGATATCTATATCCTGGATTGTCATCTTTTCACGAATAACTCTTTCCATTCTGGCAAAGCCTATCCTGAACTGATTCTGCAATAGTTCGCCAACGGACCTTATCCTTCTGTTACCGAGATGATCTATATCATCAGTATTGTATAAACCGTAATCCAAACCTAATATATAACTTATTGAAGCGATTATATCAATCTTGGTGATATTCTTCGGGCATAGTTCATATTTTCTTTTTTCAAATGCTTCCTTTATTTCCTCTTGTGTAGAGCATGTTGACAATATCTCTTTCAAGACTCTGTAGTTAACCTTGTCTGTAAGTCCTGAAGCGGTATGATTGAAATCAACGAAATAAGCTGCATTAACTGTTTCATTACCTATTACAACATGTATATGGTTATCACATTTTACTTTTACAACATTTATGCCTGCATTCTCTACAGCAACTGCTTGTTCTTCAGTTATTATATCGTCAGCATTTACAAGGATTTCTCCAGTTTCGGTATCAATTATATTTTCAGCGGAAGTAGTTCCAACAATTCTTGGAGCTATTGAAAGTTTCTTATTGAACTTATATCTTCCGAATCTTGCAAGATCATATCTTCTTGGGTCAAAGAATAATCCCTCAAACAAGTTCTCAGCGCTTTCTGTTGTTGGAGGTTCACCAGGCCTTAACCTCTTATAAATCTCGAACAAACCGCCTTCTCTTGTTTTTGTTTCATCTTTCGCATATGTAGCATCCAGCTTGTAGTCGTCCCCGAATACTGCAGTTATATCTGAGTCCTTGGCAAATCCCAAAGCTCTTAAGAATACTGTAAGGGGAAGTTTTCTGGTCCTGTCAATTCTTACATACAAGACACCGTTTGAATCAGTTTCATATTCTATCCATGCGCCTCTATTTGGAATGAGTGTACTTGAATAAAGGCTCTTTCCTGCTTTATCTTTCTTCTCTGCATAATATGCTCCAGGAGATCTTACCAGCTGGCTGACGATTACTCTCTCAGCTCCATTAATAACAAATGTTCCGGTATCAGTCATTATGGGGAAATCACCCATAAAGATTTCCTGCTCCTTAACTTCTCCAGTATCTCTTCTGATAAGCCTTACCTTAACTCGAAGAGGAGCCTGATATGTAGCATCTCTTTCTTTACATTCCTGCACATCAAGTTTAGGCTTGTCTGCAATCCTGTAATCAATGAAATCCAAAATAAGATTGTCAGTGTGGTCGCGGACCGGCGAGACGTCTTTGAAGACTTCTTTGAGCCCCTCGTTAAGGAACCACTGATAAGACTTTTTCTGAACTTCAATAAGATTGGGCATTTCTAGAACTTCTTTGATTTTTGAGAAACTCATTCTTTCTCTTTTTCCGTATTGAATAGGATGTATCATTAATTAGTCACCTCATGTCCTTTTCTATATCATCCTCTTGGTATCAGTTACCATTTTTAACCTTGGTAAACCGGTGCCACATATTACCGTATGCACCTCGATTCCATGAGTTCTCATGTCGATAGGCGCAAAAATACGCAGATTAGCGCATTATCAGTTATTGTATATCAATCGCGTCTGCGTGTCAATAGCCTATGGAATATTTATTATATTTTATTGTTAGCACTTACCTTTTTCATTAATTGAGATAAGTGTCCTTTATCTTGGTCATATATCCTTCCAGATACTTCTTGAGCCCGGGAGAGGCTTTATCCACCAGCTGGTTTATCCTCTCTCCCTGATTATATATCTCTTGAGATAAAATTTCTTCCATTCTTTTATTAGTCTGAAGATCAAAGATGTGTATATTCTTCAAAGTTGACTCGATCTCTTTTTCTATAAGTGCAAGAAGAGCCATATCTTTCTCATCCAGAGTGACTTCATCGAAAAAATTTTCTCCATATTTCATCATGTCATCTAAATTAGTTTTTTTCATATACGCCTATATCCATGGTATTTTTTTCCGGTTGTCTTACTATAGTGATTATGTACTCATTATTTTCAGCAACAAAAACTGTTTCCGATGTAACCAATATTGTACCAAATCCTGCTGCTATTGCATCAGCAGTATATAAATCAAACTTTTCTTTGCCAATATCTTCAGTTACAACAGTAATATTGTTTGATTCTCCAATTATCTGCAGTATCTTTGCATCAAATGGAGCTGCCAGCATTGTTATATAACCTTCTTTCGGCCATGTAAGAGGAGTTGTGAGTTCCATTACCATTCTTTGCGTATCTGAATCCCTGTTTATAACAAGATAATACTCATCAAGTGACCCTATGAAAGCTTCCTTTGTCTCGACAGTTATGTCTTTGTAACCTGTACTTTTCAAAACTTCAATATACTTCATGAAAGCTTCGTCATCAACATTATAAACATAAATCCTTAAAATACGGTCGTAAAATTTATAGTAGTTTAAAGTTCCATTTTCTATTTTTGGCAAAACATCAGATGCAAAATATTCAGAAGGCCAGTCTTCCTCAGTTGATACTATAAAACTTGGCGTTGCTGTCTCTGTGTTATCTGTATTGTTGTTGCAAGCAGCCAGTGTCAAGGCCATTATTGCAACGAGTATGAGTGCTGAAATCCTTTTTGCCATTTTATCCTCCGTTACCTGCTTTTCCTGTAATAGTTTATCATACAACCTTCTGCAAGTACATCCCTATCCATTTTTGATAATCCTTCAATATAAAGCCGGATCACTCTCGATTCACTTGTCCTATTTACAGCATCTTCCTTTTCTTTTGCTACATATGCATCCATAAATTCCATGCCTGACAGGACTGCTTGTCTTATATTTGGTATATAGACGTATTCATCCACAATTAAGTTCGGATCCTGCTTTATAGTAAAAGGCAGCATTCCCCAGTTTATGAGATTGGAGCGATATCTTTTTGTCGCATATTCAAAAGCTATATTCGCATATCCTTGCAGTACTCTCTGGCAGGATGCAGCCTGCTCTCTTGCTGACCCGTCACCAGGCTTTTTGGCAAATATGAGATGCCCGTCAACCCCATCTTCAGATGCGGCAAATTTGGCTCTCTTAACGTAATCTGGTGCTTTTCTTGACAATGTAAATTCCGCAAGAGCTATCGGATTTGATCTATATGAAGCTGTTTCTCCCGATGGGATAAGTTCATCTGTTGTAGTGACTTCATCTTTCAATACAGCAGCAACCTTTAAAGTAAGATTATCTGGTAATACTGGTATTTCTGGCCATGGCTTGATGTTGGGACCATATATAAGAGGAGCAGAATAATCCGGTTTGCCATATCCGTTATATACCCTTTTTTCATAAATATTTTTGTTGAATTGATATTCTGGAATGCTCTTTTCATATACCACATCGAAAGCCGAAGTTATGTAACCTTTATTTAAAGCCGTTGCTGCAATGCTTCTTGCGTCCATAAGCGCAACATATGCAGACTGACCATTTTTAGGTATACTTCCTTCACGGTTCTCAAAGTTCCTTGTAGTATGCCTGACAGATAAAGTATTATTTGCAGGCACATCACCAGCTCCAAAACAAGGCCCGCAAAATGCTGTCTTAATGACAGCTCCTGATTCCATAAGCTTATTCATACATCCTATTTTGTTCAGAGCATATGCAACAGGCTGGCTCTGAGGGTAAACTGATAACGAGAATCTATCACTTCCGGTGTCACCTTTTTCTAAAATTGCAGCAGCTTCCACTATATTCTCATAAGTACCGCCAGCGCATCCTGCAATTATTCCCTGCCCGGTATAGAAGCTTTTTTTCTTTCTGTCAGCATAAATTCTTAAAGGATCAAGCTCCAGTTCATGCAGTATATCATCGCTATTCTGAAGAAATTCATTTATCGTATAAGCATTGGACGGATGATATGGTAATGCAATCATAGGCTCAATCTTTGAAAGGTCTATCAGCAATGCGCTGTCATAAAGAGCCTTGGCAGCAGGTTGCATCTTTTCATAATCATCTTGCCTTCCATGTATTGTGTAGTATTCCTTTGTTTTCTCATCTGTGACCCAAATTGATGATAGGCATGCTGTTTCAGTAGTCATGACATCTATTCCCATCCTGTCATCCATTGAAAGGTCTTTTACGCCTGGGCCTGCAAATTCCAGTATACTGTTAGTTACAAGAGCCTTTTTGAAAACCTGCCCAATCATAAATATAGCTACATCATGAGGGCCAACTCCTTTTCTTAAATTTCCCGTAAGATAAACAAGGCAGACTTTCGGATACTTCATGTTATATGTCTTACCCAGCAGCTGTTTAGCAAGTTCTCCCCCGCCTTCACCTATCGCCATTGTTCCTAATGCGCCATATCTTGTATGGCTGTCTGAACCAAGTATCATTTTCCCGCAACCAGACATCATTTCTCTCATATACTGATGAATTACAGCAAGGTGGGCAGGAACATAAATCCCGCCATATCTTTTAGCTGCTGACAATCCGAAAAGATGATCATCCTCGTTAATTGTTCCCCCTACCGCACACAACGAATTGTGACAGTTGGTAAGGACATATGGAATTGGAAACTTATCAAGGTCACATGCTGAAGCAGTCTGCAGAATACTTACATAGGTTATGTCATGGCTTGCCATGGCATCAAATTTAAGTTTAAGCTCATCATGAGAATCAATGGTATTATGGGCTTTCAGTATTGAGTGAGCCATAGCGCCTTTTTCTGCAGTTCCTATCTGTTCTTTCGAAAGGTCCGCCGCTCTTATTACCTTATCATTAACTAAAACTACCGGTTCATTTATAAACATCAGAAAAATCATCCTTTCATATGTTATACTTTATTATACTTAAACTGCTAAGTAATGCAAACACAAGAATGGATGAGGTTATGAGATACAAACATATTATTTGGGACTTTGATGGCACACTATTTGATACATACGGAGAAATATCCAAAGTTATCGAACAGGTTCTGATAAAAAAAGGATTACTTGAGGATTATAGCTTGATTGCAAACAATCTGCATAAGTCTCTTTCCCACACATTGAAATTTCTCTCAGAAAAACACAATCTGAATTATGAAAAGCTGGTCAGTGACTTCATGGAAGCTGAGGAAAAAATGAATGTTCAAAAAGCTCTTCCTTTTGAAGGCGTTTCCCAAATAATCGAGAAGGTTGAGGGATATAATTTTATTGTCACTAACCGGGGAGCATCTATTTTCCGCTTCCTTGAAGCAAAGGATTATCTTAAGCATTTTAAAGAAGTACTATATAGGGATTCTGGATTTTTGCTAAAGCCAAGCAGCGAGACAGTGGATTATCTCGTTAATAAGTATAAGCTTGATAAAAAGCAGATTCTTTTTATTGGTGACAGGGATATAGATATCGAATGTGCTAATAATTCCAAAATAGATTCATGCTATTATGATTCCCATAACATTCTCAATATCGCACCATCTACTTACTATACAAAAGACTATTACTCCTTGATGGAATTATTAAAGACCAGTTAGTATATTATTTACTATTACCATAGCAACGAGAATAATAAAAACAGTGAAAGCTGGCAGAAATGCAGCTAAAGCGCTTCCATCCATTTTAAGTTCTTTTGTTATTATTATCTTTGTTGTTTCAGTGTACCTGTTAAACTTCCTGAATAAGATAATAATCAAAGGAAGCACCATTAGAGCCAACACTCCCCAGACAATAAAGGATAAACTATATTCTGTAAACCCATATGCTTTTAGTATTTCCGCGCTATCATCCCCAGAAGGAATATCCTTTGTGGCAAACGTAATCGTAAGTGCTATGAAGTTGTTTATAAAATGACCAAGAATCGCGCTGAGAATCGAACCTGTCCTGTAGAGAAAATA